>PFKD01000268.1 GCA_002784125.1 Flexibacter sp. CG_4_10_14_3_um_filter_32_15 | reverse complement strand
GACACTTCAAAAATATACTTTTCTTTTTTTTTATGCAAAATTTACCTTTTTAGTAGGGTAGAGTACTGGTGGACTTGCTGCCATGGTAGAAAAAGGAGGAGGAATACAATTTATTTTGGAGAAAATCAGCAAATTTATCAAAAATCAACATACAGCTTTAATTGGAGTAGCTACTTTAGTGAGTGCCATTAATTTTTGTATTGCAAACAATACCGTTTCCATTTTGATTTCTGGAAAAATAGCCAAATCATTGAATGATAACTATGAAATAGAACCAAGAATAACAGCTTCTTTATTAGATATTTTTGCTTGTATCGTTCAAGGACTTTTGCCATATGGCGCACAGGTTTTGCTTTTGATTAGTCTGAGTAATGGAAAAATAAATTATCTTGACCTTCTTGCTCAAGCGTGGTATTTACACATTTTATTTATTTTTTCGTTGAGTTTGTTGTTTTATAAACAGAATATTACAAAAATGAGAGCTATAAGATAAAAATTTAAAAACCCACTTTCATACAAAAATGAAAGTGGGTTTTACTTTTTTATAAAAAATAAAATTATTCAATAATTATTTTGGTTCTCTGACAATTTTTGCACTTTTGTAATTTCTTGTATTTTGTTCAAGTCAGACCTACGGTACAGACTTGAACAAAATAAGCCTTTTCAACCTTATGAATACTTATTTTAAACTGGTCAGACTTGCAGTACAGACCAATTTAAAATACAAGATAATGAGGCAGGTGCAAAAATTGTCAGAGAACCATTATTTTTTCTGTTTTCATTTCATTTCCATTCTGAATTTTCAAAATATACAATCCTTTTGGAAAGGAAGAAACTGAAAACTCAATGTTTGTTTCTGTATAAGTTTCAGCAATTCCCAATGTAAATTAAATTAGCAATAAAACGTCTTTTTAGGGCTTAATAATTTGAAACAAGGGCTTTAAACTCTCTTAAGTGTTGATTTTTTTAGCTAAAAAACACCTAAACTTTCGATTTTAAATCAAAATCGTGTTACATTGGGAATTGCTGTATAAGTTTTAGAATAAACTAACTGACCAATACTATTATACAATTCTACTTGTGTAGGATTTTCATTGTAAAGAGTTGGTAGTTTTATGGTGAGTTGGTTGCTTACAGGATTTGGATAAATAACAATTTCTTTTTCAATGATAGAATTGACTTGTATTTTTCCTCTTCCTCCTCCAATACTTCTACATCTTTGATCTGTATTTGGTATTACTTCCAAAGTAACAGCATTAGAACGAGTACAACCACATGCATTACAAGCAGATACATAAGCCTGATAATATCCGATAGGAACATTTAAAACCAACCTATCAATATATAATTCAGGAGTAGGAGTAGTTTGATCAAATATCTGAACACCATTTTTATAAAGTTGCCATCTATACCCTGTAGCAAATCCTCTTACAGAGTTAGCTGTACTTAAGTAAATAGGTTCGCCTTGGCAAAGCGTATTTCCTTCTCCTCTGATATTACCAACAACAAGTGTAGGAGCATCTGGCGCACCTACCCAAATCGTTCTTACGGCATTTCCTACCAATACATTATTGTAAGAAATCATAGCAGTAGTCATAACTTCGCCAAAGAAGCCATTTGTTTGAATGAGACCATTGGTAGCAGAAACAGAAGGATTATTTGTACTCCATTGTACACTCCAAAGTGGATCATTATCCAAACCTTGTAGCCTTAGCTGTGCGCCATCACAGACATAATCTAGTGTTCCATTACCATCAATATCGCCACCAAAAGTAGGATCATCTACTCCAAAATCTATTTCTCCATCAGGATCGCCACCTCCTCCACCTGAGCCTCTTGGATAAGAACCCCAGTTTTCTCTTTCTGGGAAAATACCGATAACGTAATGACCAGAACTTCCATCTCTACTAACTACACGAACATAATAATCTCCAGCGTTAAGTATTCTTTCTATACGAGAAAAACCTGCCCCATAATTATTACCACTCTCATTTCTTTCTATAAGTTGAATACCTATTGTTCCGTCTGAATTAATAATTTTCTTGTAAAGTTCTAAAATAGTACTCGTTTGGAGGTTTGATATAACAGGAGCAGGACGAGTAACTACAATAACATTTTTAGTGAAATTAACATTAAATCTCATCCAATCCTCATCACAAACCTTAGGAGTTCCTAAAGCTCCTGAATCGATATGAAAAGTATGATGACGACGTGGAAAACGTGATAATTCAACAGTAGTATCTGCTGCTTGAAAATGATTATCATTTTCATACTCATCCACATCATTATCGTTATATCTAATACGAAGTCCATTATTTACTATTGGATTATCATTATCTAATCTCATATATATGAGTCCTTTTTGCATACGAGAAAAAGAGTTATTTTTTACTCTACACAATCTATGGGAATAAGACATAATATTATTAGTAGGAGGTGTCCAAGTTACTCCATCATTATCTGTTGGATGTTCTATAGATTGAGTATTTCCAATACCATCTATAAAAGAAAGACGATAATTACAGCTAGAATCATTATCTATCCAACGAAAATCTAAATTTGGATCTGCTTGAGTATCTCTTAGCATATCTCCATTTCTTTCAGAAGCTACTAAACCTCCAGTAAGCCAAGTTACTACACAACCTAATCCTAATCTTCTCTCTCTATCTACATACTCCTGTTTACAATTCCCACACGCTCCATTATCTCCATCACCACATCCCCATCTACCTTGATGAGTATGCAATAAATCCATAGTATGTCCAAACTCATGAAGAAAGGTCGATGCTGCTCTACGTTGTCTATCTAACGAAATTGGTGTATTGATACCACTTACAAAGCTAGTAATCATAGCAAAACTATAAGGAGGTTTGTCATTAGTAAAATTTGCTTTTCCTGACCAATCAGAATTATTATCTCTTACAAAATGAACATTGAGTGCATTCGGATCATTATTCTCTCTTAGCATATTTTCAAATTGTCTATCTGTTTCTATTTCAGAATGAAACAAGGTTTTGTTTATTGAAATAACATTACAAAGCAAATAAAATTGAACTTGTACTCCATTTGCTTTAAGGATTTCATTAGCCACATTTAACAAATTCATAATATCGCTATCTTCTGGAACTGTACCCGTTCCATCATCTTTACGATATACCCAAGCTTGTACAGCTACTTTGTATCCATCAAAAACACGTTCCACTCGCATGTTGCTATTTCCTTCTAAACTATCCAAATAGTCTAAAATATATTGATTATTTCCATACCAAGGTAAGGCTTCCATTTCTTGGTCAGTCATATTATGAGTTCCACAAGCCCTTTCTGGGTCATTTTCTTTTTGAGCAAATGATAGATTTGTACCTAGTACAAACAGTATCAAAATTAACAGTAGTTTTTTCATGATTTTGTTTAATCAGCTTTTTTACGAATTATAAATGGTGTTTTTTTATCTACTGGAGCTTTTTGTCCATTATGATATAAACCATCTTGCTTCCACATTAATGTATCTATATCATCTATACTCAAGTGAAGGTAAAAGGGTCTATTCATATAATTAATAGTGTTCTCGTTAGGTATATGTTTGCAACTTTGCTCTTCTGAACTAGCTATATCTCCCAAAAAATCGGAAACAAAAATATATCCCTTGTTAGCTGAAAAAAAAGTATCAAATTGCTGTCCTGCATACACATATTTCAAATCTTCTACTTTTTTACCGTCGTGCATTATTATGTGAACATAATCTAAATCATAATAACTATCTTCTTTGGTAGGAGAAAGATTATTAAAACTCAGGTCTGTAATAGCAAAATATAGAGGATTAGGTTCTTCATAACAAGGTTCTCCTTCTGGAGTATCTGTATGACAACTAAAAAGCCCAAAAGCCAACCCAAGCACCAGCAACGAAATAGGCGCATAAAAATTCATTGATTTTTTCATTTTCTT
>PFKD01000081.1 GCA_002784125.1 Flexibacter sp. CG_4_10_14_3_um_filter_32_15 | reverse complement strand
AACTTTAAATATTACTATTTAATATTGAATTGATATAATTATTAAATAATACCAAAATTTTGAATAAAAGGGTGGGGAATGAGAGTTGTAAAATTACAAAACAATTATTTCAATAAGCAATTCCACACTTATCACTTATCACTAATTTCATTTTATGGCTTATCGTCTTAATCCAAATACATTAGATTTTCCACCTGTTCAATATGCCGATGAGGACGGACTTTTGGCAGTTGGTGGAGATTTATCAGAGGAGCGAATTATCAAAGCATATAGCAACGGAATTTTTCCTTGGTACTCAGATTATAGTCCGATTTTGTGGTGGTCGCCTGACCCTCGTTTTGTTATCTTACCTCAAAATTTTAAGTTTGCTAAAAGTCTTCGCCCCATTTTAAGAAAACAAGAGTTTAGAGTTACTTTTAATCAAGCCTTTGAAAGAGTGATGCAACATTGCAAGATGACGAACCGACCCAATCAACACGGAACTTGGATTACTTCCGAAATGCAAGAAGCCTTTATCAATCTTCATTATGAAGGTTTCGCTCATTCGGTGGAAGTATGGAAAGAAGACAAATTGGTAGGAGGATTGTATGGAGAAATTGTAGGAACTTGTTTTTTTGGAGAATCTATGTTTGCCTTAGAAGACAATGCTTCAAAAGTAGGTTTTGTAGTGTTGATGAAAAACTTATTGGAAAATAATTTTGAAATGATTGATTGTCAGGTTTATACAGAGCATTTGGCTCGTTTTGGGGCTGATATGATTCCTCGTGCAGCATTTATAGAACAACTAGAAAAAGGAAAAGAAAAACGGTTTGATAAAGAAAAGTTTGAAAAGGGTTTTGATGATTCACCTGATTTTATTTTTGCATAAATGTAGCGCAGACTTTAGTCTGCGAAAATGTACCATAGACTTTAGTCTATGAAAATAGGCAAATAATGAAAAAAATAAGTATTTTAATAGCAGTCAGAAATGAAGAAAAGATAATCCTGTCTTGTTTAGAAAATCTAAAACAAGCTATACATGAATTTTATGAAGAAGAGAAAAACAAGCAAAATTTTGAAATAGAAATTCTATTAGGAGATGATAATTCGGATGATAAAAGTGCCGAAATTATAAATAATTTTATAATCAAAAATCAAAAATTATACGTCAGCTATTTTAAAATTGAAAAGAATAATGATGAAAAAATAAATAAAAATAATTTGAAAGGCAAAGTTAATGTAATTCATCAGTTAATTAGTCATTCAGAAGGAGAAACTATTATTTTATTGGATGCTGATATTCTTGTAAATCAAAATTGGCTCAAAGAATTAGTAAGTAATTTTTATAAAAATGATAAAATAAAAATGGCAATGGGAACGACAATTCCTAAAACCAATAAAGAATTATCTCGCCCAAACAGACACCAACAACATATAAATTTCCAAATCATTGATTGGATTTTCGGACAGGGAATTTTGGTTATTTTCTCAAAACTAGGTTTTCCACAAACAGCCATGGGAAATAATTTTATTTTTGATAAAAGCATCTATCAAGAAATTGGAGGATATGAAAGTATTGAGTTTTCGGTAACCGAAGATGTAGCTCTTTTTAAAGCCTTTCAAAATCATTGTCGTTGGTGGGAACACCAACAATGGCATGAGCAAAATTGTCAGACCCTTCAAAGTGTCAGACAATTAAAAAACAATCAATTCTTTCTTCAACTTTTTAATTCAAAATCTCTAGCTTTCACAGAAGCCGAACCCACTCTAAGAGACTGGATTTTACAGCGTCATCGGTGGTTTTGTGGTGCGTGGCAGTTTTCTAACTTCCTCAAAAAAACAGTTTTACTAGCTTACTTATTTAGGATTATCTTTTTTATTGGAATTATTTTGAGTAGAAATTTTTATTTAGTTTTCCTTGTTTTTGTTAGCTTAGGAATTAATTTTTTATTGATTATTTCATTTTTTATAAAATTAAAACTCAAAATTTATTTTGCTATTCTATTGCAAATTTTTATTTTTTGTTTGACAGAATCTTTTTTTTATATGTTAGTAGGAATTCATTTTTTGAAAACTAAAAAGGTAAAATGGAAAGGGAGAGAATTTTAGAATAATTATACTATAACAAATCACATAATTAAATGATTTGCCAAAAAAAATAGCATTTTGATAAAATGAGGTTAGGAATTTTAGTAAAAAAAACGCATTTTTAAAATCAATTTTTATTCTATCTGACTTACTTTCTAATTCATTCAATAAATTGGCTACAAATTCGACCTCAAAAAGAAAAACCGTAAAATCTTTAGACCCTTACAAAATGTCTGAAATTCTCAAAAAAGGAGTTTTGGAAGGACTTATTCGTTTCGATGGAACAGGAACAGACCGTTATGTTTTTTATCCTCATCAATCTATGCGCTTTAGGTGGGAACCCGAAGAAGAGGTCAGAGCGTGGGCTTATGTAAAACTCGTAACTGAAAAAAAATACTCGCCTAGTAGAATAACTTTTGAACGCAAAGTAAAAATGGGTTCTAGTTATAGATTTGTTGATATTGTGATTTTTTCAGATAATCAGCATACAAATGATGAAATAATTATTGAATGCAAACGTGCCGACGTTGGAAAAAGAGCATTTTTAGAGGCCGTCGAACAAGGAAAGTCGTATGACAATCAATTGTATGGAAAATATGTTTGGGTTACTTCTCAAAAACGAAATACGTATTACAAAACCAAACCAGAAAAAAATGGAAGACAATATATAGAAATTGATAATTTGCCCTCTTTTTCTACTTCTTCGAAATTTACAGGCGCATTTAATGAAACTTTTTGGACGATAAAGCATTCATTAAAAGCATTTTATAAAAATTATATTGTCCCTCAAACCAAAAAACCTTGGGTTTCTGATTTTTTACTTTTTACATTTGTTTTTGTCTTTATTGGTTTTATGTTGAGTTGGTTTAATGCAAAAGTTTTGACGGCACAAATTGATAATCATACTCGTTGGCTAGTAAAAGGGCGTATTCATTACGGACATTTATATTGGATTGTGCCTATCCTAACGACGCTTTTGATGATGTGGGGCTTCAAACGCAAACTTTTTCCCAAACTTACCGAAAAAAGAACAGCACGAAACCGTAAGAAAAAAGGAAAAAATCTACCGTTTGTTTTTCATAATAAAGTCATTTTTGCGACGCTTATTGTAGTTATTCCTTCTCTTGTTTTGAGTGAACTTTTATTTGGAACTGGCGATATTTGTCGGACTTGCTGTACAGATAAGTGGTTTTGTTGGTGGAGCAGAAAGCATTATTACAAGGTAGATGAATCGTGGCGCATGATGAATTATTTTGTTCCTTTTGTAATTGCTGTACCTGTTCAATCGCTAATGATGGTAATGCTTAATTGGGTTTTTGAGGCGTTTTCTAGGGTGAGGTAAGATAGAAAAACAAACTAATTTTTGAAAATGAAAAAAATATTATTTGTAGAAGATGACCCAACTTTAGGTTTTGTGGTAAAAGACCATCTAACATTAGAAGGCTATGAAATTGAATGGATAAAAGATGGACAAACAGCTTTTGAAATCTTTGAAAAAAATAATTTTGACTTATGTATTTTTGATATCACGCTTCCCAAACTAGATGGTTTTGAATTGGCTAAAAAAGTACGAGTAAAAAATAAAAATATTTCTATTCTTTTCTTGACTGCTAAATCATTACAAGAAGATCGTTTACACGCCCTCCGAATTGGTGCAGATGATTATCTTACAAAACCGTTCAGTATAGAAGAATTAGTTTTGAAGATGGAAATATTTTTGAAGCGTTCGTCTGTTGTTCAAACCAACTCTAATCAAAACTCTAACTTAGAAAATAACAGTATAAAGCTAGGAAATTACAGCAATTCCCAATGTAAATTAAATGGTTATCTGACAATTTTTGTGGATTATTCAGAAATGGCTAATGCTCTCCATCTAAGATGTTCGAATTTGGTCAT
>PFKD01000132.1:1743-5660 GCA_002784125.1 Flexibacter sp. CG_4_10_14_3_um_filter_32_15 | reverse complement strand
TTAAAAACTAGCTTGATTTGCTTTAAACGAGTACAATTTTTTTTCGTGCGTTTGCCCTATTACCCTACCGTTTTTTTGTAAAACTAAAATTATACACGCTATATTTGTATTCTCTTTTAATTCTCTATAGTTCAAAAATGTACTTTAATGTGAACTCAGAATTAGAAGGGCGCATCTGAAAATATCGTTTTTAGTAGGGGAAAGGCTTGCCTTTTCCTAAACCAGCATTTTGAATTGGAAAAAAAACTGTATGGAGGGAAAAGGCTTGCCTTACTGTACCCTACTATTTTTTTAAATCTCGTTGACGGCTGCATTTGAGCCTCAACGACGGTTGGTTTGGCTCTATTTTTCAACCGTCAACGAGCTTTCACCGTCGTTGAGATTAAAAAATAAAAATAGTAGGGTAGAGTAAAATTTGACAAAAACTCTATAAAACCAATTATTTTTCAAATCAATACCTACACAAAAACAGACACGATAAGAAAACGTTATCAAATCAAACCACCGAAAGAAAAGAAATTAAAACCTTTTGATTGTAAAGAGATAGAAATAAAACAACTAATCAGCCTTCACTTTTTCTTCTCTCAAATTCTGTAATTCTTGCCATTCATCACGCAGTCGTGCAGCTTCCATAAAATTGAGTTCTTTGGCTGCCCTTTCCATTTTTCGCTTCGTTTGATCAATTACTTTTGAGAGTTCTTTTACATTCATTGCCTTAATAACTGGGTCAATAGAAATTGTCATTTTAGACTCTTCATAGAATTCTTTTGGCAATGACTTAGCATCAGCAACTGAAGTTTGTTGCATAATGGCTTCCTTAGATTTGAAAACGGTTGTTGGCGTAATTCCGTTGGCTTCGTTGTATTCTTGTTGAATTTTACGACGACGGTTGGTTTCATCAATAGAAAGGCGCATCGAAGGCGTAATTTTGTCAGCATACATAACTACATGACCGTTTGAGTTACGTGCAGCACGTCCTATGGTTTGAATGAGCGAACGTTCATTTCTCAAAAAACCTTCTTTATCAGCGTCCAAAATAGCCACCAAAGAAACTTCTGGCAAATCCAACCCTTCACGCAACATATTTACACCAATCAAAACATCAATTACTCCCAAGCGAAGTTCACGAATAATTTCTATTCTATCCAAAATCTTAACGTCAGAGTGAATATAACGCACTTTCATTTGTAATTTTTCAAAGTAACGACTAAGCTCTTCTGCCATTCGCTTCGTAATTGTCGTAATTAAAGCACGTTCTCCATTTGCTATCGTTTTATCAATTTCATTCAAAAGGTCATCGATTTGTGTACGAGTTGGACGAACTTCGATAAGTGGGTCAAGTAGTCCAGTAGGTCGGATAATCTGCTCTACAATAACGCCTTCACTTTTTTGTAATTCGTAATCAGCAGGAGTAGCCGTAACAAAAACAGCTTGGTCAATCATCGATTCAAATTCATTAAAGGTCAAAGGACGGTTATCAAGCGCAGCAGGTAAACGAAAACCGTGATCGACAAGTGAAATTTTACGTGAACGATCGCCACCCCACATCGCACGAATTTGTGGAACAGTTACATGGCTCTCATCAATTATCATCAAAAAATCTTTAGGGAAATAATCTAACAAACAGAAGGAACGTTCCCCAGCTTTTCGATTATCAAAATAACGTGAATAATTCTCAATTCCAGAACAATAACCCAATTCTTTCATCATTTCCAAATCCGATTCGGTGCGTTCTTTTATACGAGCAGCTTCTTCAAAACGTCCATCATTTTCATAAAAACGGATTCGGTCTTCTAAGTCAATTTCTATTTCTTCCATTGCTCTTGTAATGGTATCTTTGCTTGTTACAAACAAACTAGCAGCAAACAAAAGCATATAATCTTCATCATTGATTTTCTTTCCTGAAACTGGGTCTATACGTTGGATTGCCTCTATTTCATCGCCCCAAAAGTAAATTCTGTAAGCAATATCAGCATAAGCAGGATAAATATCTACTGTATCTCCTTTTACTCTGAATGTTCCTCGTGCAAATTCCTCTTCGCTTCGGCTATACATAATGGCTACCAAATCCAATAAAAAAGCATTGAGAGAAATTTGGTCGCCTGTGCTTATTTTTAGACTATTTTCTGCAAACTCGTTCGGATTTCCCAAACCATAAATACACGAGACAGAAGCAATTACGATTACATCTTTTCGCCCAGAAAGTAAAGAAGCCGTTGTAGAAAGTCGCAGCTTTTCAATGTCTTGATTGATAGCTAAATCTTTTTCAATGTACGTATCTGATGCCGAAATATAGGCTTCTGGCTGGTAATAATCGTAATAAGAAATAAAATATTCGACAGCATTATCAGGAAAAAACTGTTTGAATTCTCCGTAAAGTTGGGCAGCTAAGGTTTTATTATGACTAATAATAAGCGTCGGACGACCTAGTTTTTCAATGACATTTGCCATTGTAAACGTCTTTCCAGAACCTGTTACACCCAAAAGCACTTGAAAGTCTTCACCTTCTTCGATGCCTTTTACTAAAGCAGCAATGGCTTTAGGTTGGTCGCCTGTTGGTTTGTAGGGAGAATCTATACGAAAATTCATATTCAGTTATCAGTTAGAGATACACAACTGTGTATCTGTACAAGTATTTTTTTGTTTCTTCGAAATCCTCTCTAAAATTTCTGAATTAATCTAAACAAAGATAACTAACTAACAGGGAAATGTTTTTTGAATTTTGGGAAATTATTATCTAGTTGCAGAGCAACGTAACATTTGTAGAAACCGTTAAATAAATTTTCACCTTTCTACCTCAATTCCTTATTTCCAAAATACTCAATAGAAGCGACCAAAATAGCACCCAAAATCATCAAACCAACAGCCATAAAAAAATGAGTATCTATTTCTGGAATGTAACGCATGGTTTCCAAAACTTTCTCTTTTCCATGTATAATTTCACTTCTCAAAACTTTTTTCCAAGGATAAATAATTGAAAGCGAACCCAAAACAAACCCTGTCAGAATAGCTAAAAGAGAGTTTTCATAATTATTAAAAAGCCAAGAAAGGACTTTTGCAAAAGATAAAATTCCTGTAACTGCACCTAAAGCAAAAGGAATAATAACCCAAAGACCTGCCATAATTCCAGCCAAATCAAAATTTAGAATTGCAGAAGGCAAATCACTAATAGTTCCAATAATAAGAGCATAATTCCCTAAAAGCAAAAGCACAAAAGAACCCGAAACTCCTGGTAAAATCATACTACAAATAGCAATAAAACCACATAGAAAAAGATAAAATGGATTCGAACTTCCTTCTACTGTTCCACTAAAAGAAATTCCAATAGCTAAAGCTGCGCCAATCAAAAACCAAATAATAGTCGAACTATTCCATTCTTTTATTCGTCTTCCAACTACCCAAACTGTTGCTATGATAAGTCCAAAGAAAAAGGACATTGTCAAAACTTCATGGTTTGCTAGTAGATATTTAAATAACTTGGCAAACGTAATAAAACTCATTGCTATTCCTGCAAAAAGCGAAACCAAAAAAACTAAATCCGTTCTTACAGCAAATGTTTTATACTCCCCCTTCAAAAGAAGACGCAAAGTAGGGATAGAAAAACTACCAATCGCTTCCAAAAGTCGCTCATAAATTCCCATCAAAAAAGCAATCGTGCCACCAGAAACCCCTGGTACTACATCGGCTGCACCCATTGCCATTCCTTTCAAATACCATAAAATTGGATTTTGCATAAATCAGTTATTAGTAATTAGTTACCAGTTACCAGTGAATTTCAATTTCATTATAAAAAGAAATTGGCTCTTCCGACAACTTAGCGAAATGTTGTATTTTAAGCCCTAACTTTTATTTTAATTTGGTCTGTACTGCAAGTCTGACCAAATTAAAATACGCATTTCTGATTCCAAAAGGCTTAT
>PFKD01000132.1:0-1733 GCA_002784125.1 Flexibacter sp. CG_4_10_14_3_um_filter_32_15 | reverse complement strand
TTCCAAAAGGCTTATTTTGTCCAAGTCAGACCTAAAGGTACAGACTTGAACAAAATACAAGATGGCATTTGTCGCTAAAAAGTCGGAAGACCCAAGAAATTTGTATTCCTCTATGAACTTGAACTCTGTGTTTAAAATAAAATTAGCGATTAGATTTTAGAAGTAAAACAAAAGTAGAATAATTTGCATTTCAATTCTAATTTCTAACTTCAAAATTCTAAATTTATTTACTAATCCATTTTTCAGGGTTGAGTTTTTCTTGATGCCTCCAAATCTGAAATTCAATTTCGTAGGTTTCATCTTTATAACTTCCTGCTGTTCCGATAGGCTGTTTTGCACTTATTTTGTCGCCTGTTTTTATTTTGACAGATTTTAGACGAGAATAAACGGTAAAATAATCTCCATGTTGAATGATTACTAAATAACCTCGTCCAGCAATTTCGCTTACATCAACTACTTTTCCTGCAAAAACGGAGCGTACAGGTTCGTTAGGTTGTGTTTGAATATCAATACCTAGTTTTTCTATTTTTACAACAGGTTTTCCTTCTTCTTCTGGTAAATACGGCTGAATTCCAAAATGAGCCGAAATAAAACCATTTTTGACAGGCCAAATAATTCTTCCTTTAGATTTAGCAAAAGAAGTAGAAGTCATTTTTTCACTAGATGACAGACTTGCCGAAAATTCTGAATTATTAATGGTCTTACTAATCAAATTATCAACTTCTTTTAATATTCTTCGCTCTTTATTAAGGTCTGAAAGTAATTTTGATTCTTTGACTTTGAATTTTTGAAGAATTTGTTTTTGTTTGCTTTTTAAAGTGGCTAATTCTTTTTCCTCTTTTGTCTGAACTTTCAAAAGCGATTGTTTTTCAGCTTTATTTTCTTGAAGTTGAGAAGTTCGCTTACTCAAATTTTGCCTAACGTACTCTATTTGCTTGATTTGTTCTCTACGAAGTAAATTATATTTTTGAAAATAACGCAAACGAGCCAAAAGTTCATTGATAGAATTAGATGCCAAAAGCAAAGAAAGTTTTTCATAACGACTATTATTTTTGTAAGCAAGATAAAGCATAATACCATATTCATGCTTGAGTTCTACTAAATCTTTTTCTAATGATTCTACAATATTCTGATTATCTCTTATTGACTCTTCTAATAATTTCAACTCTTTTCCAATCACTTGAACAAGTTGTTTTCGCTGATTTATCTGTCCATTTATTGCAGAAAGCGAACTTATAGTAGTTTTTTTCTCTTTTTGAGTTCGTTTCAGAATACGATTTGTATTCGTAATTCGGTTCAAAATGATAGAGCGTTCTTTTTCAAGTTGCTTTTTGCGTTGAGAAAAACTATCACTAGCATTCACAAGTAAAAAGAATATAGAAAATAGAGCTATAAAAAATAGTTTGAGTAGATTCATTAAATTTTGAAGAGAAAACAAGAGAAAAATAGTGTTTTTGGAAAATAGTGTTTTTGGATTAGATAAACATTCATTTACCCATTATTTTCAAAGGATTTCATATTTTTTAGAATTAAAATCTTATAATACCCTCTTTTAATACAAAAAAATCACTCCTTTCTCTTAAAATTTTAGTAACTTTGCAACAAATATATGCATTTTTATATTTGTAAGTAGCTAAATTTGTTTATAATTAGGGTAAACGCACGAAAAAAAAATGTACTCGTTTAAAGCAAATCAAGCTAGTTTTTAACTTTGCAAATTGAATTTACTCTGA
>PFKD01000092.1 GCA_002784125.1 Flexibacter sp. CG_4_10_14_3_um_filter_32_15 | reverse complement strand
GGTTTGCAAACCCTACTTTATGGAAAAAAGCAAACTATTATTTTGTCAAAAATTGGTCAATTTACAGAATTTGAAAAATGTCACTCATATTGTTACAACTTATCCTATTTAAAAATATTCAAGACAAATCGCACACGTAGTAGTAGTAGCGAAACTGATAAAGCCATTACAATTTTTGTGGTGGCTTTTTTTATGTAAAAATTTGGTATAGTTTTGCAAGTAGAAAAATTCTATATTTGTTAAAAACAAATAAACTACTACTTATTCTAACTCTATGTTTTGTTCTACATTAAGCAACATATCTCTTGCTTTACTCTTTTTTTTACATCTTTTTTTTGCTAACTCTCTGTATGCTGATGATGATTTAAAAGCCAAAGAGCTAACTAAATTTCAAAAAGATTCTATTTATATTTCAACAGAAGTAGAAAAAGCTCAAAAGTTATCTTATTCAAAACCCGATTCGGCAGAAATTATCATACATAAAATGATTGCTTACTCAAGCAAAGAAAATAGCGACTTTGGTAAAATGAGTGGATACCTAACTTTAGGAATTATAAAGTTTAATCGACAAGATTTAGAGCAGTCAAAAGACTATTTTGAGAAAGCATTAAAACTAGCCGAAAAATTAGAAGACGAATCAACAAAAGCTGATATTTTAAATGGTTTTGGTAGTTATTACTTAAAGAAGAATAATTTAGACAAAGCAATAGATTATTACTTACTTTCTTTAAGGAAGAAGGAAAAGCAGAAAAATTCAGAATTAGGAGCTTCTTATATTAATATGGGAATTGTTTATAAGAGATTAAAAAATTATGAGGAGGCTGAAAGCTATTTCAAAAAAGCGATTTCTGCCTACTCAAAAACACCTCAAATTACTAAACTATATAGTTATTTGAATTTAGCCGAATTGTATCAAGATTTGGAAAATTATGAAATGAATTTGTCTATTTCGGATACTATTTATCGTCTAGCAACTGAAGTAGGAATGAAAAATGGAATTGGTGCTTCTTTTACCTATAAATCAGCTAGTTTGTCTAAATTTGGAAAGTATGAAGAAGCATTAATAAATATTGATAGCGCACTCTTTTATTTTCCTGCTAACACTGCTCAACAACATAAAGTGCTTTTAGATAAAGCAGAATTATTGATTCATCTCAAAAAATATAGTCAAGCTGAAAGCATTCTTCTTGAAGTATTACCTTTTTTAGAAGATTCTTGGAACAATAAATCACAGGCACTTTTACATCTCTCAAGTGTTTATAAGAACAAAAAGCAATTTGAGAAAAGTTTAGACTATTTTGAACAACATAAAATAGCAAATGATACATTAAAAAGTAGAGAACAGCGAAAAGAAGTAGCTAATTTATTAGTAAAATATGAAACACAAGAAAAAGAAGAATCTATCAAAAAACTCAATCAAGAAGCACTAATCAAAGATTTAGAACTCAAAAATTCGTATTATCTAACTATTGGCGCAGTCGTTTTGGGTGTAGTGATTCTTATCGCTGTTTGGATATTTTTTAGACAAAAAAATATTATTGATACCTTTGAAAAAGAACAAGCCAAACTTCGTTGGAGAAGAGCGCAAATAAATCCTCACTTTTTCTTTAATGTATTATCGGCTATTCAAATGCTTGTCTTAGAAGGAGAAAAACAGAAAGTCAGTAAATATATTACAGGATTTTCATATTTAATGCGACAAGTTTTGGAAGGCTCAAATCAAGAAAAAGTAAGTGTAGAGGACGAAATAAAATTTATCAAAACGTATCTTGATTTAGAAAAACTAAGTTTGGATTTTGAGTATGAAATAAATTGCAATCCAAAAGACTTGGAAATTGAAGATATTTTTATTCCTGTTATGCTCCTTCAACCTTTTATAGAAAACGCCGTCGAACACGGACTTCGAAAATCAACCAAAGAAGATAAAAAACTAGATATTCTTTTTACAGAAATTAATCAAAATACACTCAAAATTTCTATCAAAGATAATGGAGCAGGACGAAATAATAAACGAAAAAGCAACCATATTTCAAGAGCTTTAGAAATCACCAAAGACCGACAAAAACTAATGAAAGATGCCTTTGAGTATGAAATAATAGACCTTGTAAGTCAAGACGAAGACGAAAATCAAAACGCTTTAGGAACAGAAATTATCTTTACAATCAAGATATAAAAAAGACATAATAACCTGCAAAAAATGAATATTTTCATAGTAGATGACAACCCAAGCATTCGTAAGTTTTTAATACAAGTAATTCCAACTTTATCAAAAGAATATAGAGTTATTGGAGTAGGTGCAAGTGTAGAAGAAGGTTTGATGTCTTTAGAAATGCTAAAACCTGATTTATTGATTTTAGATGTGGAACTTCCAGACGGAAAAGGGTTTGATATTTTACAAAAATTGAGTGAGAAGAATCCAAATGGAGTTTTTGAGGGAAATGTAATATTTATTACTGCTCACGACCATTATGCCCTTCGTGCCATAAAATACAGTGCTTTAGATTACCTATTAAAACCGATTGACCCAGAAGCACTAGAAGAAGCATTACTAAAAGCTGTCAAAGAAATAGAAAATAAAAAAATCCTTCAAAGTTTTACAAATAAGAAACTAGAAGTCTTGAAACAGAATCTCAATGAAGTAGAACAAAATAATTCAGAAGAGCAAAACAATCAAAAAATCGTCCTTTCTGATGCTGAAAAGATATATTTAGTTTCTGTTGATGAAATTGTACGTTGCGAATCGAATGGAAATTATACCTCTTTTTATCTTACCGAAAATCGAACGATTACCATTTCGCAGTCTATAAAAGTTTTTGAGCAAATGCTGCCTACTAGCATTTTTTATAGAGTTCATCGCTCCCACCTTATGAACCTTGATTTTTTTGAGTTTTTGGATAAAAAAGACGGAGGAACAATTCATCTGAAAGATGGAAGTACACTTCCTATCGCTATTCGTAGAAAAGATGATTTGTTGGAAAAGCTTAGAAATCGCTAAAGACAACAACACTTTACTACTCTTGTGCTAAACAAAGTAGAATAGTCATTTTTTAATACAAAAACAGTTAATTTCAAAGTTTCTCATTTCATTCCTACAAAAACTAACAACGTTCATACAAAAATTCTAGGCGTTCGTTCGAAAGCTAATTTATTCTAGTAGCCAAGCTGTAAGTTTGTAACAAGTTATTTATCTGAATCACACAAAAGTAAGCATCTAATGCGTCTGCAACAATTGAAGAAAAATCTATACTGCTCCAATGGTAGTAAAGACGATTTGATATTTGAATTGGATGTGGATGATCGTGTGTGTGGAAAAACTATCAAACTCTTAACATATTTGTAACAAATCAAACTAGAAAGTAAACGAAGTAATCAAATTTTAACTTAATCCTATTTTTCAAAACTAACAATTTTAGTTCTGTGTCTGATCAGAACAATTATTTTTAATTATATCATACTACTAAAAAAACTATCATGAAATTAATCAATTTATTCAAAACGATGACTTTTGTTGTGATAATATTATGTGCAATAGGTATTTCAAATGACCTAAATGCACAAACTCTACAACAAAGATTAGCTAATAAATTAGCTAAGAAAATAGAAGCTAAACAAGCAAAAAATGGTAAGGGTCCCTTTAAATTCGACCCAAATGTAAGCCAGTCAGTAACAGCTGCAGAATGGGAAGATGGAACTTATGATATCTACGATTTTAATGGAGATGCCTGTAATAAGTCTGGAGGTAAAACAACATTAAAATTTATCAAAAAGGATGGTAAAGTTGTTTCGGTTTCAAAAGATGATAGTGCACCCTATGTGGCTGACCAAGAAGGCATTTCTGAATTTGTACGCTATTTTAGATCAGAAGGTGATTATAAAATTATTTTCACAAAAAAATGGGCATTTATTTTTACTGGTGAAGAAGGGGAAAAGGGAAAATATTTTATTGAAAAACTAGGTAGATATGCAGACGCTAAGATGGTAGAAGAATATGTAAAAAATGCTAAAGTAAATCAAGCTGCAGATATTGAAGCATATGAAAAAAATCAAGCCGCTTTAGCTTCTAAAAAAGCAGAAGAACAAAAGGCAATATGGTCTATTGAAGGAAAAAAAGTAACTAAAATTGTAATTACTGATATTAAAGCTCCTTATTCTTTTGGATACTATCGTCCTTTCTCTTTCCAAGTAACAGCAACACTTGCTGATGGTAAAACTATTTCTACAAAAGATGGTGGTTTTTGGTCTGATTATACTATAAATTATAAAAATGGAGATGTTTCAAATGGAACTGTCCAAGACACTAAGTTTATTACAGGTGACAAAATTGTTGTCGAAGTGAAGTCAAAATTTGATGGAAGTATAAAAGCAACTGCTGATGTTGTTATGGATTATAGTGAAACCCTAACTTTTAGCAACCAGTCAAATAATTGGGGGGAATCTGCTTTTAATTATCGCTTAGAAGTAAAGGAAAGACCACATGCTGTAACTGGAAAACCTGTTATTATGATAAAATCAATTGATTTAAGTGGTTATGCAAAACCTAAATATGTTATTATAGATGCAACTAAAACTCTGAATATCAATACGAATGGAGCTAATGGTTATAAAACTGTGGGTACTGGAAACTCAACTGGACCTGGAGCTAATGCAGGAGATGGTGGAAATATAACAGTAATAAAAGATCCTAGCGTTAAAAACTTTAATATTAATTACACTATGGATGGTGGTACTGGTGGAGCTGGAACAGCAGGTTACAACAGAGGAAGAGATGGAAGAGATGGGGTTTATAAAGAAGAAGTAAGAAAAGTTAGTTTTTAAATAACAGTATGACAAATATAAATTTTATTCAAAATCATACTACAAATCAAAATACTAAAATATAAAAAATAACTCGCACACGTAGTAGTAGCGAATCTATAAAGCCATTACAATTTTTGTAATGGCTTTTTTTATTTCTACCAAAAATTTGCATATCAAATTATTTTAATTATCTTTGTAGAGTGAACACTCACTAACATAATTATTTCTGTTTTTATATCTATTTCAAATGCTATGCAAACCACCTTAACAGACAGACAAGTAGAAATCATAGAAGCATCAGGAAAAATCTTGATGGAAAAAGGAATAATGGGACTAACTACCAAAAATTTGGCGAAAGAAATGAATTTTTCTGAAAGCGCATTGTATCGCCACTTTAAAGACAAAGAAACCATTATATCACTCTTGATTCGTTTTTTGTCAGATAATATAACTACTCGTTTTGAGGATATTTTACAAAAAGATATAACCTCTGAAGAAAAATTTATTGAACTTTTTCAAAGTCAGTTTTTATTTTTTAAGGCAAATCCTCACTTTATTGTCATTGTTTTGTCAGACGGACTCTTAGACCATTCCGAAGCCATAAAATCTGAAATTATGAAATTGATGCATACCAACGCACTCGCTTTCAAAAAAATGATTGAAGAAGGACAAAAAGCAAAACTATTTAATCAAGAAATTGAAACCGAACATTTAGTTCATTTCGTAATGGGAAGTTTTCGTTTGCAGATGTTAAAATGGAAATTAGCCAATTTTAGTTTTGATATTGAAAAAGTAGGAATGGCAACAATGACCAATTTATTACTACTTTTAAAAAAATAAAAACCAACTAAAAAACCAACTAAAAAAAATGAAACTCTCAAAAATTATTCTCACAGCGATTGCTTTACTAACAACTACATTCGCATTTTCACAAACCCAAAACACCGATAAAATGAACATAACCGAATTACACAACGACAGTACAGGCGTACAAACCAAGATGATGTTTCCTGCAACGGACGGCAAAGTTATTTCTTTGCAAATTTTGAAAGACAATCAATTAAAAGAACATATTTCAAAAGTCGCTGCTTTACTGGTTTGCGTATTTGGAAATGCCATTTATGAAGATGAGAATGGTCTGAAAGTTACTTTGCTCTCAGGCGATTTTGTAAAAATAGAACCTAATATAAAACATTGGGTAGATGGTATCGAAAACACAAATTTATTACTCATCAAATAAAAATTTTTACATGAAAAAGTTAGTGAACATTCACAAACTCAAATTTGTTTTATCTGTTATCTTCATTTTGCAGTCGGTAGGATTATTTGCACAGGAAGACAAATCATTTACTTCTATTGATGAAGTGATTGTCTTTGCGAAAAAGAATAATTACACCTTTCAAAATGCTGATTTTCAGATTCAATTAGCAGATTTGACGCAAAAAACAGCCGTTGGAAATCTATTTAATCCTAGAGTTCCGACTTCTGTTCAAGTTTTGGATAATGTCAAACAACAAGTAAGTTTTTTACCGGGACAGACTTTCGGACAACCCGAAGGCACGTTTAAGGAAGTTGTAATTGGGCAGCAATATGTTTCTACTTTTACTATTCAACCTCAATTTGAGATTATCAATATGGCAAATTATGCTCAAATCAAGACGGCAAAAATTAATCAACAATTAGTTGAGAATCAAAATAAAATCAACGAACAAAATTTGTATGAAAAAATAAATGCCGTCTATTTTAATATCCTTTCGTTTGATGCTCAAAAAGAAATTTTGGAGGAAAATATCAAAATTGCAAGTGATATTTTGAGAATAATAACCAACAAATTTGATGAAGGAATAGCCAGAAAACAGGAAGTAAACGAAGCTGAGGTAAATCTAATTTTGTTACAAGACAAATTGGAACAACTAAAATTGAATACAAGCATTCAATACCAAACCTTGAATTTGTTTTTTGAAAATAAAATCAATGCGAAGCTTTCTCAAAACGTATGGGAATATCAAAATACAGATACGATTTTGGTAACTCAAAACAATCTTGTTTCAGAAAATGCTCAACTACAAAGTCAGTTGGCGCAGCAAGAATTGAAGGTCTTGAAGTATCAAAATTTGCCTGTTTTATCGTTTGTAAGTTCGTTTAATTGGCAAAATTTGAGTAATGATTTTTCATTTTCACAAAATTCTACTTGGATAAATTACAATTATGTTGGTTTCAGATTGAATTATGATTTGCCTACCACGGTTCAGAAATATTCCAGCCAAAAAACCAAAAACATACAGATTGAAGTATTGAAAAATAATGAGAAACACAGCAACTTAGAAAGCGAAACTAAAAATGCTCAACTCGTTTTGGAGTATCAAAAATCAATACAACAAATTATCAATCTTCAAAAAATATACGAATTGAAAAAAGATACTTACGAGAAAAATTTTAATCAATTCAATGAAAATATTTTGCCTTTGGATAAATTACTTATTTCTCAAAATGATATGTTTCTAAGCAAATTAAACCTTGTTTCTGCCTTAGCAACTATTGGATTTAATAAAACAAAAATAGAAATCAATAATCAATTTTAAAATGAAACAGTTACTAATTATCTTATTTTCTTTTTCTGTCTTACTTTTTTCTTGTACTGCTGAAAAAGAAACCAAACCTGTCGTTCAAGACATCAAAGAACTTGTTTTTGCTTCTGGAGCTTTGGAGTGGGACGATGCCTATAATTTGACAGCCCAAACTGATGGCGTTCTGACAAATGCGTCTTTTGAGGTTGGAAATAAAGTGTTGAAAGGAACTATTTTAGCTACCATTGAAAACAAAAATAACCAAATCAATACGCAAACGGCACAAGAACAGTTGGCTATTTCGAATGAAAATTTGACGGCTAATTCGCCACAATTACAGCAACTTCAACAAAATATTGAGTTTGCAGAAAGCAAATACGCACAAGACAAACTACAAGCAGAACGCTACCAACGACTTTATGAAAGTAAAAGTATAGCCAAAGTAGAATATGAAAATGTGCAACTAAATGCCAAAAATTCGTTAGCCAATTTGAATGCTTTAAAAAAGCAAATTTTGCAAATCAAGCAACAAGCCAAACAGCAACAAATTACGGCACAAGGACAGGTTGATAATAGTAAAGTTCTTCAAAATTACAATCAAATTGTAGTGGCAGAAAGTGGTACAATTATCAAAAAACTCAAAACCAATGGCGATTATGTACGCAAAGGGGAAGTAATTGCAACTTTAGCCGACGAGCAAAAAGTAGAAGCCGTTTTGAATGTTGATGAAAATAGCATCGCAAAAGTAAAAGTCGGACAACTGGTTTTTGTGCAATTAAATACCAATAAAGAAATAATTTATGAGGGCAAAGTTTCTGAAATTCTATCTGCTTTTGATGAAAAAACGCAGTCATTTATTTGTAAAGTAACCTTCGATACAAAATTAAAATCTTCTCTTTTCGGAACACAATTAGAAGCAAATATTTTGGTCGGAGAAAAGAAAAATGCGTTGCTTATTCCACGAAATTATCTTGGTTTTGGTAACAAAGTCAATGTAAAAGGCAAAAATGAAAACGTGATTATCAAAACAGGAATTATATCCAACGAATATGTGGAAGTAATAAGTGGATTGGATACAAATGACGTTCTTTTACCTTTAAAATTATAAGCCATGAACATAAACAATACGATAGCAAAAACATACATTTTTTCTAATAAAAAGCTAACAGGAGTAGCCGTTTTGGGCGTTTTGTTAGGCATGTCGGTGTATATTTTTATGAATAGTTTGTTGGTCGGATTTGATAAAAGTTCGAATGAATCCATTTTCAGAAATACCTCACATATTAGAGTTTATAAAGACGACGAAATTAGTAAGGTTTTGCCTAAAAACAGTCCAGAAGATTTTATTATCATCAATCCAAAAGTAGTTCCCAACAACACTACGATTATCAATCCGAAGATGATTTTGGAGGTTATTTTAAGGCAAAAAGAGGTAATTGTTGCGACACCACAAGTAAATACGAGTGTTTTTTACAACAATGGAAAATCTCAAATTTCAGGTCTTTCAGTTGGTATTAAACCTGATGAGGCAAATTTGATGTACAATATAAAATCATTTATGGTAGATGGAAATTTTGATTTGTTGAAATCTACACCTAGTGGAATTATAATTGGAAGTGGAATTTCGGCAAAAATGAATTTAGCGATTGGCGATAATATCAACCTTACTTCATCAAAAGGAATTAACCGAAATTTTAAAGTAGTAGGGATTTTCAAAACGAATAATTCTGCCATTGACAAAACAAAATCATACATAAATCTGGCTGCTTCACAGCAATTACTCAAAGAAGGAAATTCGTATATCACAGATATAAATGTCAATGTAAACGACCCAGAACTAGCAGAACAAGTGGCGACAAAACTTACGCAAATTACGGGTTATAAGGCAGAAGGTTGGAAACAAGCCAATGAAACTGTCATGGCGACCAATAAAATGCGAAAAATGATTATCACTTTTGTTTCCTTGACCATACTTTTGGTGGCAGGTTTTGGGATTTATAATATTCTGAATATGACCGTTTCACAAAAAATCAATGATATTGCTATTCTAAAAGCGATGGGATTTAAGGGAAAAGATGTCATCAAAATTTTTGTAACTCAAGCCATTTCTATCGGTGTTATGGGCGTAATTGGTGGCGTAATGATGGCAACTATTTTAATTACCATTCTCAAAAAAGTGTATCTGGGTGGCGATATTGGCTATTTTCCTATTGATTACGAACCTCAAAAATTTTTACAAGGAGTCGTAATTGGTTTGATAATTACTTTTTTTGCAGGGTATATTCCAGCCAAAAAAGCTGCTAATGTAGATCCTGTTGATATTTTAAGAAAATAAAGTAGGCGACACTTTCCAAGTGTCGTAAAATACTTGGAAAGTGTCAGCTACGTATAACACAGAAAAAACAAATGAAAGCAATTTTAAAAACCGAAAATGTAGATAAGTTTTTTTATCAGCCTGTCGAATTTCAAGTATTGAAAAATATTGAGTTTGAAGTAAAAAAAGGCGAACTTTTATCTATGATAGGAAAATCTGGAAGTGGAAAATCAACCTTGTTGTATATCCTTTCTACTATGGACACCGATTATAAAGGCAAATTATTTATTGATAATCAATTAGTAACAGGATTATCAAAGGATGAATTAGCTGATTTGAGAAATGAAAAAATTGGTTTTGTATTCCAATTCCATTATTTATTAGCCGAATTTTCTTGCCTTCAAAATGTCATGATTCCTGCCTTAAAATTAGGTAAATTACCAAAAAAAGAAATTGAAGAACGAGCCTACCAAAAATTAGAAATTTTGGGGTTGCAAGACCAAGCTCTAAAACCTGCAAGCAAACTTTCAGGAGGGCAACAACAGCGTGTAGCCATTGCAAGGGCATTAATAAATGACCCATTAATCATCATGGGCGACGAACCAACAGGAAATTTGGATAGTAAAAATACCGATATTGTCTTTGATATTTTTCAAGATTTGACAAGAAATTACGGACAAACCATCATAGCCGTAACGCACGACGACGACTTTGCCAAAAAAAGTGATAGAATTATAGAAATGAAAGATGGACAGATATTGAAGTAATAGTTTTTATTCTAAAAAACCTACTATTTTGGAAAAAATCAAAATAGTAGGTCAAAAAATGATTACTTATACTGATTGTTGTAATGTGCATGTTTTTGTTTAGCAGCCTTTGGCTTGACATAACAAGCCGAACGCTGACAAGAAGTACCTACACCAGCAAAAGCTAAAAAAGTAAAAGCAATAAAAAGACGAATTAAAATAGAACGCATAATGAAAATAAGATTGAGTGTAAGAAAATGAAAGTTATAATATAATAACAAGTAACATAACAACGAACAACTGTTACCTTTATTACTCTATTTAGAAGATAAAGATTGTCATAATTAATTAAAAGTAAATTATTGTCTATAGAAAATACTTCAAAAATGACATAAAAAAACAAAAAACCTTTTTTTAAACATCTAATTCATTGATAATAAATACTTTAAAATCAGAATTACCTTCGCTACTTTAGCAGGTCATAATTATCCCAAAATTCATTGCTTTTTCCTTTATTGAATATTTTATTGAGATTTTGGGTTTGGAGAGCGAACATTTTTGTTTTTTGTGAGTTTTTTAGCGATAATTCTCAACATCAATTCTGATAACAGGAATAAAAACAGTATCTAAATGGTCAAAATCTTTATCTGTTGTGAGTAAAGTTGATGAAGTTACGGCTGCTGTTGCTGCAATCCAAAGGTCATTCTTTCCCATGTTTCTTGCTGAAAAATTTGAAGGATAAATTCTGTTTTTGTCTTTTCCTTGACTGTATGCGTCGATTTCTACGTATTTTTGAACGATAGATTCGTTTAGGTTCAATAACACAAAACTTTCAAGAAATTCAGTCAATATCTTTACTTTTCTATTTCCCCAATTTCTTTGAGATGCAATAGAAAGTATTTCTCCACGAGCAGTTATAGATATAAAAACTTAATTTTGAAGATTTAGTAAATCATATTTACTCATAACATCTTGACCTAAATCGGTATTACTTACTAGATGAATAAGAATATTTGTATCTAAAATAGATCGCATATTTCTTTATTTAGTGAGTAATTGTACTAATTCCTCTGCGCTTTCTTCAGTATCTAAGAAAACTATATTTTCTACCTTTCTTTCATGAAAATAAGGTTTGTCTAAATCAAACTCCTCTATTTTCATCAAATCATTAATTTCTTTATTAACTTGAATATCAATTATATCTAATTTTTCTTTTATCGAATCTGCATATTTTTCTATTTGTGAATAGATTTTATCAAAATTAGAAAGCATACTTTTTATTGACCAAGATAAATTTGACAAATCATTTTTTTCTAACTCAGCAGTATTTCTTTTATGGTTCTCAACAATTTCTCTAAGTAAACTTTCTCTTTTTTTATAAAAATTGTAGTTCAAATTTGTTATCTCAAATTCTTGATTAAGACTTGTAGAAATAAATTTTATAGTTGAATATGATATTATTTTGCCTAAAAAATAAATTTTTATGTCAGAAAAAAAAGCAGGTAAAAAGCTAGAAATACGTTTTTTATGTGAATAAGCCCACTCATTATAGGCATCTAAAAGTTGTATTGATTTTAGAAAAGAATCATTGAACGCATCATTTTGGGAAGTTAAATTATCATTCATAGCTATTTTATTTTTTGTTTAAACTTATTCTTTTTTACTAAACGCAATACGAACAAAAAACGTTTTTTATAAATCGAACCGTTCCCAAAAAGGAAACAGTTCGATAAAGTTATAATTTTACATTTCGCTAATAGCCTTTTCAACAAGTTCTAAAACGACTTTCTCACCTTTTTTTACTAGTTTATCATATTTATCGGCTTTCTTCAATGTTTCTTCAATAAATGTTTTATCATCAAAAGAAGCGATATTAATTTTTACGTTTAGATAAGCACCACGCAGAGCAGCACGTACACAAATTGCGCCTACACCTGTATCAGAAGCCGAATTTGGATTACCTGTTTTAGCCAATTTTTCTAACCAATCAAACATAGAAGCACAAATTTCCATTACTTTCAATGGAACTTCAATCGCATTTTTTGTAGCATCAGAAATGGCTTGTTTTCTTGCAGCAATATCCGTTTGAGTTTCTTTTGGCAAACCAAAAGCATTCATAATGGCATTGAAAGCGTGTGTATCTTCATCAACTAAAGCCAAAAGTTGATTTTTATATTGTTGTCCTTCTTCTGCCAAATCTGAAAATTCCTTCCAACGCTTATCCCAACCTCTTTTGTGTGAAGAAAGGTTGGCTACCATTGTACCAAGTGCTGCCCCCAAACTTCCGACATAAGCCGAAATCGAACCTCCCCCCGGTGCTGGAGATTCTGAAGCCGTTTCTTCTGCAAATTCAGTTAAGTTTTTTTGAAGTAAAGGTGTATTACTTGCATCAGCAATTTTGTATTCAATGATTTTTTCTTGTGGATAAAATGGTTTCAAATCATCTAATCCCATTGATTTAATGGCAATTTTTATAAGCTCTGCTTCCGAAACTCCTATCGAACGTTCTTGTTGTTCTAAGAAATATCTACCTGCCGAAGTCAGCATTTTTAGAGGAACTAAACCTACTATTTCTGTTCCTGTTACACGCATTCCACGAGATTCTGCACTTTTACGTGTTTCTTCGAAAGCAATATGCAAAGGCGTTGCGTTTACATCAGTTATGTTCATCGAAACTTGAGCAATTCCGTATTCTTCGATAAACCAACCAATTCCTTTTGTTCCTTTACAAGTTCCTTCTTGGCGCAATGGTTCGCCATTTTTGTCTTCTTTTATTTTACCTGTAATTGGATTTCCTTCTCTCAAAACTCGTCCAGCTTCACGTACATCAAAGGCTACTGAATTAGCACGTCTTGAAGAAGTTGTATTCAAGTTAAAATTAACAGCAATTAAAAAATCTCTTGCACTTATAGCAGTTGCACCTGTTTTTGGACGAAATTCGGCTTTTCCGTAGTCTGGTTTTTCTGTTTTGATGCGTTCTTTTAATCCTTCATATTCTCCCTGTCTGACAAAAGCTAAGTTTTTACGCTCTTTTTTTGTAGCTGCACTTTCATACAAATAAACAGGGTAATCTAATTCTGTTCCTACTCTTCTAGCTAATTTATGCGCTAGTTTTGCCGTTTCTTCCATTGAAATATTTGCAATCGGAATAAGTGGACAAACGTCTGTCGCACCAAAACGAGGGTGTTCGCCTGTGTGTTTGCTCATGTCTATGAGTTCTTTTGCTTTTTTCATAGCCAAAAAAGCCGCTTCCAAAACAGGTTCTGGTTCACCTACAAAAGTTACAACAGTTCTATTTGTTGCTTTCCCGGGGTCGACATCTAAAAGTGCAACACCCTCAACGCTTTCAATTTCTTTAGTAATTTGATTGATAATGTCCATATTACGTCCTTCTGAAAAATTAGGAACGCATTCAATTAATTGTTTCATTGCAGGTATCAGTTGTCAGTTATCAGTAAACAGTTATCAGTAAGTACATTTGACCTACTGACTTTAAAAAATAAAGGTATAAAAATAATGGTGAAATGTTTGTTTAGTAATCTAAAATAATCTATTTTTACAGTATAAAATTTATCCTATCATTTTTACGCCTACTTTGATATTTAAACTTTGATATTTAAAAGCGTATTTGTAAGAAGTTTATTTTTAGTCATTATTTTTAGTCTATTCTTAATCAAAGAAATTATAGCATTTTTAAAACTTTAAAACCCTTTTTTAGAACGTTGTTATTGAAAGTACACATTTTATAGGAGTGAAGTTGTTTAAGAATGGATTAGATTATATTTTTTTTGATGTCGCTACGCTAAAATAGCAATAAAGGCTGTGTTGTTAAAATAAAGTGGTGTACCCATTTTATATCTATATTTTAAATCAATCCTTCAAAAATCACAAACCCTATGATAGTCGAACAAACTTCTTTTTTTATTCTTAGCTATTTTTCTAAAACAGAACTCTTAGAATTGGAGTGGTTAGAAAAAACTTCTACCATGACACCTAAAAATTTTCAAGAGCAAGTTCGTTTGGAAAATGAAGTCCTTCTGAAGTACAAACCAAAGAAACTTTTAGCCAAAACGCTAGACATGGACTATACAATATCTCCAGATGAGCAAGAAAAACATAACGAAATTATCTTACCGACTTTTAAAACTATTGGATTAGAAAAATTAGCTATCGTAGTTAGTAAGGATTTATTTACTCAAGTATCGATTAGCCAAATTATAGATGATGATAGTACTGCTGAGTATCAAACACAGTATTTTGATGATACAACTTCGGCTATTACTTGGCTTGAAGAGTAATTTTTTTGAAGATAAAAAAATAGTTCAGAAACTGTATTTGAAAGTTAGTTTTTAAAACGATTTCTGAACTATTCTGTTTGTAATGAACCATAAACGAGGTATAAAACCGTCATTTAGGTAAAATTTATTTCATCTTTTCTAATTCCTGTTCTATCAAAGCACTAGCAACTTTTGGGTCGGCTTTTCCTTTTGATTTTTTCATAACCTGTCCCATAAACATGCCTAAAAGTCCTGTTTTTCCACCGTTATATTCAGCTACTTTATCAGGGAATTGTGCCAAAACTTCTTTCACAATCGGCAAGATAGAATCTTCATCACTACTCTGAATCATATCCAATTCTTTCGCTTTTTCTTCTGGCGATTTACTTGTGTCTTCAATCAGAGCAGGGAAAAGTTTTTGAGCAGCTATGGCAAAACTTACTTTATTCGAATCTACTAATTCAATAAGCTGTGCCATTTTATCGGTATTTATTTTTGAAGAAAAATCAGAAAAAGAGATTTTATTTTCATTCAAATACGATTTTACAATGTTGGTAATCCAATTTGAGGCAGCTTTGTAATTTTTATTTTTTTGGCATAATTCATCAAAGTATAAAGCTGTTTCTTTATCATCAATCAAAATATTGGTGTCATATTCTGAAAGTTCGTAGTCTTTCATAAAACGTTCCTTTAGCTCACGAGGAAGCGCAGGAAGTGAGGCTTTTATCGTCTGTAAATATTCCTCTGTAACCACTAAAGGCTGCAAATCTGGCTCTGGAAAATAACGATAATCATTCAACGTTTCCTTTGCACGAAGGCTGTATGTATTTCCTGTATTGGCATCAAACATACGAGTTTCTCCATAAATTTGACCTTCTGTAGTTGGGTCTTCATAAAACTCTACTTGACGAATTACTTCAAAATCAATCGCTCGTTGTACGTTTCTAAACGAGTTCATATTTTTTACCTCTACACGAGTACGGAAATTTTCTTCTCCAATCAAACGAACCGAAACGTTTGCATCACAACGCATCGAACCTTCTTCCATATTTCCATCACAAATTTCTAAGTAACGAAGCATTCGACGAATTTCTTGCAAATAATAATAGGCCTCTTCACTAGAACGCAAAACAGGTTCAGAAACAATTTCAATCAAAGGAACTCCTGCACGATTCAAATCGACAAGCGTATCTACTTCGGCAGCCAGGTGCATTGATTTTCCTGCATCTTCTTCCATGTGAATGCGTGTAAGAGCTAATTTTTTCTCTTCTCCACTCGGCAAAGTGATGGTAACAAATCCATTTCTACAAATTGGCGTTTTGTCTTGTGTAATCTGATAGCCTTTTGGCAAATCGGGATAAAAATAATTTTTTCTATCAAAAATATTATATTCTGTAATATCACAACCACAAGCAACACCCATTTTGATAGCATATTCCAATACTTTTTTATTGCATTTTGGAAGCGTACCAGGGTGAGCAAGCGTAATTACACTTACGTTTGTGTTTGGCAAACTGCCGTATTCATTTGGGTCAGAAGAATAGGCTTTTGTATGGGTAAGAAGTTGAGCATGAACCTCAAGACCGATTACAATTTCGTATTTTTCTAAGCATTTAGCTAGTTTTTGCTCTAGTATTTCGTGTGGTGTCATAAATTACACAATATAGTTGAAGTCTTTTTTTATCAAATTTAGACACAAATATACCTTTTTTCTTTTTAAAAATTTGGTTATCT
>PFKD01000337.1 GCA_002784125.1 Flexibacter sp. CG_4_10_14_3_um_filter_32_15 | reverse complement strand
TTTTTAACTTTGTAAATTGAATTTACTCTGATAGTTAAAGTGTGTTTAAATACACTGAAAGCAGTATAAAAAGTTTCGTGCGTTTACCCTATTATAATTTTGATTTTACATAAAACAAAACTCTTATTCACTTTCTTAGTTCAATATTCAATCAGCTTGTTTAAAATCAATCTAAATTACCTATATTTGTATCAAAGTAGCTGACACTTTCCAAGTGTCAGAAGTACAATTTGCGACAGTTTGGAACGGCGAAGCCATCGACGAAGTCAAACTGTCGGCTACCTTTAAATGCTAAAACCAGACTATTATGCTTACTGCAACAAAATTCGATATAAAAAAAATTAGAGAAGAGTTTCCTATTCTCAATCAAGATATACAAGGCAAACCGTTGATTTATTTTGACAATGCAGCCACGACACAAAAGCCAAAATCGGTCATCGATGCACTTTCAAATTATTATTTAAAAATTAATTCGAATGTGCATAGAGGAGCGCATACACTTGCCGAACGTGCCACAGAAGCCTTCGAACAAACAAGAAAATCAGCGCAACAGTTCATCAACTCTCCCTCTGAAGAGCAGGTCATTTTTACTCGTGGAACAACTGAAAGTATCAATTTGGTTGCTCAATCGTATGGCAGAACGTTTTTGAAAGAAGGCGATGAGATTATTATTTCTAGTTTAGAACATCATTCTAATATTGTTCCTTGGCAAATTGTGGCAGCACAAACAGGCGCAAAAATAAAAGTAATTCCTGTTTTTGATAATGGAGAATTGGATATGGAAGGCTATCAGAATTTACTTTCTGAAAAAACAAAAATTGTAGCCGTTGTTTACGTCTCGAATGCGCTAGGAACAATCAATCCAGTAAAAGAAATTATCCAAAAAGCACATGAAGTGGGTGCAAAAGTAGTCATTGATGGTGCACAAGCCAGTCCACATTTAGAAATTGATGTGCAAGATTTAGATGTAGATTTTTATGCACTTTCGGGGCATAAAGTGTATGCACCAACAGGAATTGGTCTTTTATATGGAAAAAGAGAACTTTTAGAAGCCATGCCTCCGTATATGGGTGGTGGCGAAATGATAAAAGATGTTTCGTATCAAGTTTCTACGTATAATGTTTTGCCTTATAAATTTGAAGCAGGAACACCAAATATTGCTGATACAGTAGCTTTGCGTTTGGCTTTTGAGTTTGTAAATAATCTTACCAAAAATGATATTATTGCTCATGAACAAATGCTTTTGGATTACGGAACTCAAAAATTATCGTCTATCGATGGGCTGCACATAATTGGAACTGCCGAAGAAAAAGCAAGTGTAATTTCTTTTGTCGTCGATGGCGTTCATCATTATGATATGGGTTTGATGCTTGATGCAAACGGAATTGCTATCCGAACAGGACACCACTGTACGCAACCTCTCATGAATAGATTGAATTTAGAGGGAACAGCTCGTGCTTCTTTTGCGCTCTACAATACTAAAGAAGAAATTGACACTTTTGCAGAAACGCTTGAAATGGTTATTGAAAGACTCCGATAAGTCAATAATCAATTAGAAATGAATTAAAGAGAATAGTTTTTTAAACGATTATTCTCTTTTTTGCGTTTTAACTAACGATACCAAATGATTCAATAAAAATAAATCTATAAAATCTATGAATCAATTTATCAATCAATTATCTAAAAGTTTATTTTGGGACACAGATATAAATGATTTAGAACCCAAAAAACACACCTCTTATATCATAGAACGAGTTTTAAGTAGAGGGACCTGGAATGATTTTTTAGTTTTGAAAGAATATTACGATAAAAATATTTTAGTCAATACTGTTAAAAATTTACGCTATTTAGATAAAAGAGTCTTACATTTTTGTAGCACTTATTTTGAAATTCCTTTAACTGACTTTAGATGTTATACCAATCCACCGTCGAACCAAGCACATTGGAATTACTAAAAGTATTTTTTAGATTCAAATTTTCATAGTCATTTCATCAAAGTAATGTGTTTATCCTGCATTTTATCATATAGCTCATAAAAATCATTTACCAATCAGTTCGCCAAGAAAAAAGTATTTTAATCAATGAACGAAAACAAAAAACCAACTTTAGAAATTTGCCTTACCCCTGACGCAGTTTCTTTTATAGATTTGACAGGAAAAATTGCTGTTATAGTAGATATTTTTAGAGCTACTTCGTGTATGGTAGCAGGTTTGGCATGTGGTGTAACTCATGTTGTTCCTGTGGCAAATGTAGATGATGCGCTAAGTTATAAATCAGAAGGTTACGTAACAGCAGGCGAGCGAAATGGAGAAAAAGTAGAGGGTTTTGATATTGGAAACTCTCCTTTCGAACACATGGAACAAGAATTTAAGAAAATCGTCATGACCACTACCAACGGAACTCAAGCCATTGAAGCCGTAAAAAATACAGCCGAACAGGTGGTAATTGCAGCTTTTTTGAATTTGAAAGCCGTTACGAATTATCTTAAAGCACAGAATAAAGATGTCGTCATTGTTTGTGCAGGTTGGAAAGGTCGTTTCAATGCAGAAGATTCTCTTTTTGCAGGTGCATTGGCTCTAAAACTGAAAGGCGATTTTTGGTGGGAAGGCGACGAAACTCTTTTTGCTACTCATTCTTATAGTTCTGTCAAAAATAATTTATCCAAAATGCTCAAGCATTCTTCTCATTATAAAAGATTGAAAGAACATGGAGTAGAAAATGATATGGATTTTTGTTTAGAAATTGATAAATTTAAGAATGTTCCTATTTTGAAAGATGATGTTTTAGTTAATTCTTAAAGGTATGAGAAAAATAGGTATTTGCCCTAAGTGTAATTCTTCAGAAATCTATACTAACAGCAATGAATCATTCAATCATAAAAGAATATTACAAGCAATTAATCCAAAAAAGATTTTTGATAGGGGGATTGCTTTAAACTCTTATATCTGTCTTGAATGTGGATATGTAGAAGATTATGTTGCACAAAAAGATTTAGAAAAAAGAAGAGAACTAATTCGTTATAGATGGAAAAAGATTAAATAACTTTGTCGTTGTTGGTATTTTATAGAATAAAAATGAAATGCTAATAACTCAACTCATTAACTTATGCGTTATTTTTTAGAAGTGGCTTACGAAGGCACAAATTATCACGGCTGGCAATCTCAAAATAACACGCCAAAAACGATTCAGGCTATTATTGAAGATGGTTTGTCAAAGATTTTGAGAACACAAACTCCCATTGTCGGAAGTGGCAGAACTGATACAGGCGTACACTGCAAAAAACAATTTGCTCATTTTGATACAGAGAATGAAGTTAATGTAGATGATTTGAAGTATAGAATGAATAGTTTTTTACCTCCTCAAATAGCTATTTCAACTATTTTTCCTGTTGTAGAAACGGCACACGCTCGTTTTGATGCTTTTTTGCGAACCTATCATTATCATGTAGTTCTTGAAAAAAATCCATTTTTGATAAATCACGCTCATTTTCATAGAAAAGGATTAAATGATACCAGTTTTGAGAAAATGAATAAAGCAGCCGAATATTTATCAAAACACACCAATTTTGAGTCTTTTAGTAAAATAAAAACGCAAGTAAATCATTTTGAATGTGATATTAGTACAGCGATTTGGACAAAAGAAGAGGGCAGTCAAGCCGATTATTGGCGTTTTACTATTTCGGCAAATCGTTTTTTGAGAGGAATGGTTCGTGCTGTTGTGGGGTCGCTCTTTTTGGTGGGAGAAGGGAAAATAGAAATTAATGATTTTGAAAAAATTATTTTAGATAAAAATAGAAAATCAGCAGGTTTTTCTGTTCCTTCAAATGGTCTTTTTTTGGTAGATGTAGAATATCCTAAGCAGATTTTTTTATAAATTGTATTTTATAATGCGAATAAGGAGTTAAATTAAAACTGTTTTTATTTTCTAATTACTTGATTTTCAACGATTTAAAAAATAAAAAAACAGACTAAATAGTTTAGCTG
>PFKD01000156.1 GCA_002784125.1 Flexibacter sp. CG_4_10_14_3_um_filter_32_15 | reverse complement strand
CCCAGTTCTTGAATATTCATTTGAAAACCACCATCGCCAATAATTCCTATTACTTGACTTTCAGGTTTACCCATTTTAGCACCAATAGCAGCAGGAAGACAAAAACCCATTGTTCCTAAGCCTCCAGAGGTAATCATAGAACGAGTTTGTTGGAATTTTGCATAACGACAAGCGACCATTTGATGTTGTCCTACATCGGTTACAATGATATTTTTGTGGTCAGATTTGAGGTTTATTTGTTCCATTACTTCTCCCATTGTCAAAATTGGCGAAGTTGGATTCAATTCTTTATTGATGACTACATTGTATTCTTCTTGCTCCAATTCTCTAAATTTAGTCAGCCATTCTATATGTGAATTTTTGGTAATCAACTTAGTCAATGCAACTAAAGATTCTTTCGCATCTCCAAGAAGAGCGACATCTGTTTTTACATTTTTATCTATTTCGGCAGGGTCAATTTCCAGATGAATAACCTTTGCTTGTTTGGCATATCTTGACAAATCACCTGTAACTCGGTCATCAAATCGCATTCCGACAGCAATCAAAACATCACATTCGTTTGTCAATTTGTTGGGAGCATAATTTCCGTGCATTCCTAACATGCCGACATTAAGCTCGTGGTCAGATTCTAAGGCAGAAAGTCCTAAAATTGTCCAAGCAGCTGGAATTCCTGCTTTTTCGATAAACTGTTTAAATTCTTTTTCAGCTTCTGAAATAATTACACCTTGTCCGAATAAAACAAATGGTTTTTTTGCTTCATTTATTAACTGAGCAGCTTTTCTTACCTTTTCAAAATTCAATTCATTTTTAGGTAAATAACTACGCATTCCTTTGAAATGCTCATACTTGAAATCACATTGACCAAACTGTGCATCTTTTGTAATATCAATCAAAACAGGACCAGGTTTTCCAGACCTTGCAATATAAAAAGCCTTAGCAATCGCCAACGGAATTTCTTCGGCTTTCGTAACTTGAAAACTCCACTTCGTAATCGGTAACGAAATACCAATAATATCGATTTCTTGAAAGGCATCTGTACCCAATAAATGACTAGCAACCTGTCCAGTAATACAAACTAAAGGCGTTGAATCTAACTGAGCATCAGCAATTCCTGTGATTAAATTTGTTGCTCCCGGTCCTGATGTAGCCATACAAACGCCTACTTTTCCAGTTGCTCGTGCATAACCTTGTGCTGCATGGACAGCTCCTTGTTCGTGTCTTGTCAGAATATGTGTCAATTTATCTTCAAAATCAAAAAGCGCATCATAAACTGGCATAATAGCTCCCCCTGGATAGCCAAAAAGTAAATCTACATCTTCACAGAGTAAGGACTGAATAAGAGCTTGTGCGCCATTCATTATGTTTTCTTGTTTTTTTATTTCTGCTTTTTGTACCTGCTTTTTTTGCTGTGTTTTTTGCTCGTTTGCTACTATTTCCATTTTGGTTTTATTTTAGATTTAACTTTGAGGTTTATTTTTTTAGGATTAAAACTTTCGCAAATAGTTTTTAGAAGAAAACTCTGTTATTTTCATTCTAGTAGGGACAATGCATGCATTTTCCCTACACAAATACTATTTTTGAAAAAGACTTAAAATTCGTCTGTTACGCAACCTTCAGAGGCGCATGAAACGGTTCTTGCATATTTGTATAAAACACCTTTTTTGATTTTCAAATCTGGTTGTTTCCATTTTGATTTTCGTAGCTTCATTTCTTCATCAGAAACAGCCACTTCTATTGTATTTTTGATGGCATCAATGGTAATTACATCTCCATTTTGAACAAGTGCGATTGCTCCTCCGTCTTGTGCTTCTGGCGAAATATGTCCAACTACAAAACCGTGTGTTCCTCCTGAAAAACGACCATCTGTAATCAAAGCAACATGATTTCCTAATCCTGCTCCCATAATTGCAGCCGTTGGTTTTAACATTTCTGGCATTCCCGGCCCTCCTTTTGGTCCTTCGTATCGGATAACAATCACATCTCCTTTTTCAACTTTTCCATCACGGATTCCGTCATTGGCTTCAAATTCAGATTCGAATACTTTTGCTTTTCCTTTAAAAACTAACCCTTCCTTTCCTGTAATTTTGGCTACTGCACCATTTGGTGATAAATTTCCTTTCAAAATCCGTAAATGTCCTGTTTCTTTAATTGGATTTTCGATGGACTTGATAACATCTTGTCCTTCTGTTAAATCAGGTATATCAAGTAGATTTTCGGCAAGTGTTTTTCCAGTTACGGTAAGACAATCTCCGTGAAGTAATCCTTTCATCAATAAATATTTGAGTACAGCAGGAATTCCACCTACACGATGAACATCTTCCATCAAATATTTACCACTTGGTTTAAGGTCAGCCAAAAAAGGAGTTGTATCAGATATTCTTTGAAAATCATCTAAGGTAAATTCTACTTCGGCAGCCTTTGCGATTGCTAAAAAATGAAGTACAGCATTGGTAGAACCTCCTAATATTGTAACCAATCGTATTGCATTCTCTAAGGATTTTTTGGTTACAATGTCTTTAGGCTTGATGTCTTTTTCTAAAAGCATTCGGATAGTTTCTCCTGCTTTTATGCTTTCTGTTTTTTTGTCTTGACTGAGTGCTGGATTTGAAGAGTTGTAAGGTAAAGACATTCCCAATGCTTCAATCGCAGATGCCATAGTGTTGGCTGTGTACATTCCACCACAAGCTCCTGCCCCTGGACAGGCTTTTTCAATGACATTTTGATATTCTTCTTGTTGCATTTTACCTGCTACTTTTTCGCCCCAAGCCTCAAAAGCAGAAACAATATCTAGTTTTTTTCCTTCATGACAACCCGAAGCGATTGTACCTCCATAGACCAAAATACTCGGACGATTTACTCTCAACATTGCTATCAAAGCTCCTGGCATATTTTTATCACACCCCACAACAGTAACCAAAGCATCATAAGACATGGCTTCAACAACCATTTCGATAGAATCTGCAATTACATCACGAGAAGGTAAAGAAAAACGCATTCCAAAAGTTCCCATCGAAATGCCATCACTCACACCTATTGTATTATAAATCAAACCTACTAAATCTGCATTTTGAGTTCCTTTTTTTATTTCTTTTGCCAAGTCGTTGAGGTGCATATTACACGGATTTCCCTCATAACCGGTACTTGCAATTCCTACAAAAGGCTTATTGAGGTCTTCTCTGCTCAGTCCGATTGCGTGGAGCATTGCTTGTGCAGCAGGTTGTGAATCGTCCTGTGTAACTTGTTTGCTGTATTTATTTAGTTCCATTTATATCTTTGTTTGCTTTTTGGTAATGTAGCTTGATTATGAATAAAAAAATAGTAAAAAAAAGAGCCTGTTTCGTATGAAACAGGCTCTGTATATTTTTTACATATAAATCCTATCTCACTAAAATAGTGCAGTAATAATAATGACAGAGATTAGAATTGTATATGTGATTGGTTGCATGATTTTATTTTGATTTTTTTTACTTTTGCCTTTTATAATTTTGATTAATTAATGAAAAGGCGTTTTTAATTTTTGATTTATACACAAATAAATGGTATTTTGTTTTAGTATCCAAAATAAAGGGCGTTTTTTTTGAATTATTTTTTATTTCCTTTAAATCACGCTTCTGAAGAAGCGAAATATTCAGTTTTGATGAACTGAATGCACAGTAGAACATTGCCAAACTCTTGAAACAGTGTGCTTTAACATAAAGAATACACCTTTCATCTCTAATTCGTTAATTAATTTGGTTTATTGGTGCAGCATTTTTTCAAAAATCTTCGTAAAGACAAGTAGAAAGAGTAAAATCAATACTTACTCTTTTACCCTTGGAACAATTACGAATTAAAAATTAAAAATTACGAATTCAATTTACTGACTATCAATAAATTAAGAATTCAAAAATAGTATTTTATTTTAACATC
>PFKD01000406.1 GCA_002784125.1 Flexibacter sp. CG_4_10_14_3_um_filter_32_15 | reverse complement strand
CACAATGGATACGATTAATTTACAACCTTAAAAGAAAGAGTAGAAAAAGTATCTACGTTTCAATTCCACAATGGATACGATTAATTGAATTACAACACATAAATAGATAGCTTAGAAAGTTAGTTTCAATTCCACAATGGATACGATTAATTTTGTTTATAATCTCGGTAAGTGTATCTACATCTTCTAGTTTCAATTCCACAATGGATACGATTAATTTATCAAAAACAAAGAAGAGTGCAAAGGACTGGAAATGTTTCAATTCCACAATGGATACGATTAATTTTTTTTTATAAAAAAATATTATCTACCTTTAAGCTAGTTTCAATTCCACAATGGATACGATTAATTCGTAGTATATTCCACGATAACGGTTTTGTAAAAAAAAGTTTCAATTCCACAATGGATACGATTAATTTAATACCTAATAAATCAGCAGCAAAACAACAACTTAGTTTCAATTCCACAATGGATACGATTAATTAATAACTCGGTAAGTCTTTTTTGTAGTCTTTCCGTTGTTTCAATTCCACAATGGATACGATTAATTAAAGCCGTATGCAGCGTTTTAAAGAAGGTATTCAGATGTTTCAATTCCACAATGGATACGATTAATTTAGTTAGATTTTGTAATGCGTTTGATGTAGATATGAAGTTTCAATTCCACAATGGATACGATTAATTTAATAAATTTATTCGTAAAGGTAGGGAGCTTGTAAAGTTTCAATTCCACAATGGATACGATTAATTAAATAGAAACTGAGGTGCACTTAGCAAAATCTTTAAAGTTTCAATTCCACAATGGATACGATTAATTTATGCGATTTAAGAAGCAATGTCTATAATTTCCATTGGTTTCAATTCCACAATGGATACGATTAATTTTGCACAAAGAAGGCTACAAAGGAATTGTTCCCTGGTTTCAATTCCACAATGGATACGATTAATTTAGTCTAAAACAGCCGTATAAACAGCGTTTTTGGTCGTTTCAATTCCACAATGGATACGATTAATTAGCTCCTTTTGAAACATTAGGAACAATCGTAAAGTCGTTTCAATTCCACAATGGATACGATTAATTTCAGTAATCTCCTCTATAAGTGTGGCGATATTAATAGGTTTCAATTCCACAATGGATACGATTAATTATGGAGCTAGCTTTGCCCTTGCCAAACTATCAATGGAGTTTCAATTCCACAATGGATACGATTAATTAGGCAAGACCATTTTTGCAAAAACTTGAAAATCGTTGTTTCAATTCCACAATGGATACGATTAATTCGGAACTATTCCTTTGTAGCCTTCTTCGTGCAAGTATGTTTCAATTCCACAATGGATACGATTAATTTTTAGGAATAGAATACTATTCGGCTATTTTTCCTTTGTTTCAATTCCACAATGGATACGATTAATTTAGTTTCTGATTCAACTATTAAGAAACTTAATTCAGGTTTCAATTCCACAATGGATACGATTAATTTACGCGTCAAATACAAAATAAACACAAACGTTCATTGTTTCAATTCCACAATGGATACGATTAATTAAGCAAGTGGAACGGAAAAACCATTTGGAATTGAAGCGTTTCAATTCCACAATGGATACGATTAATTCCCAAGTGTTTTTGGAAGTTGAATACCAAATGCTTGTTTCAATTCCACAATGGATACGATTAATTCCAATTGGTACAATTGGAAAAAGGAAAGCAAAAAAAGTTTCAATTCCACAATGGATACGATTAATTTATAAAACTCTTTTGTATGCCAGTTTTCTTTATTCATGTTTCAATTCCACAATGGATACGATTAATTAAAGTGCTATTGAAAATTACGCTACCGAAAACGGTGGTTTCAATTCCACAATGGATACGATTAATTACTAGCTGAATATTTTCGTTTTAACGAAGAGCTAACGTTTCAATTCCACAATGGATACGATTAATTCCACCAATACTATCTAAAACCTTCATTTTTTCCAACGTTTCAATTCCACAATGGATACGATTAATTTGACAGAGTAAAATCATTTTGGATAGAAAAAGGATTGTTTCAATTCCACAATGGATACGATTAATTTCTCTAACACCATTTTTATAGGCTTTGTAAGCCCTTTGTTTCAATTCCACAATGGATACGATTAATTGGTAACTCCCATTTAGTACCAAAAGCATGTACATATGTTTCAATTCCACAATGGATACGATTAATTGGTAACTCCCATTTAGTACCAAAAGCGTGTACGTATGTTTCAATTCCACAATGGATACGATTAATTACCTTTAGTCGGCGATTCCCAAGTGCCTTTGGAAATGTTTCAATTCCACAATGGATACGATTAATTTATAATGCAGTTTTAGTTTATCTGATAACTGGTAACGTTTCAATTCCACAATGGATACGATTAATTATTTATCCTATATCCTATCCTTAACCTTCATGTCAAGTTTCAATTCCACAATGGATACGATTAATTAGATTTTGCTAAGTGTACCTCTGCCTCAATTTCGTAGTTTCAATTCCACAATGGATACGATTAATTAATTTTCAAATCAATAATTAATATACAACAAAAATAGTTTCAATTCCACAATGGATACGATTAATTCGGCTGGTTACGATGCACAAAAGGCAAATTTCTGTCCGTTTCAATTCCACAATGGATACGATTAATTTTAGAGAATCGAACTCTAATGCAGTTTTAGTTTATCGTTTCAATTCCACAATGGATACGATTAATTAATCTATATTATAGATTTGAGCTACTTTTTGTAAAAGTTTCAATTCCACAATGGATACGATTAATTCTGTCGGTGTAGTAGGTTATCTCAAAATGATACACAGTTTCAATTCCACAATGGATACGATTAATTGCCAAAAGACATAGAACGGTTTGAGGAACAAGAAATGTTTCAATTCCACAATGGATACGATTAATTAGAGTATATGCAAACTCGTAAGTTAGTTAATAAAATGTTTCAATTCCACAATGGATACGATTAATTAAAGCACTTTGGTAGGACATAGCCAAACTCTCAATTGTTTCAATTCCACAATGGATACGATTAATTTTTGCTCATAAATTGTAATATTTATGGTGTCTTACTGGTTTCAATTCCACAATGGATACGATTAATTAATATGGAATCCTTCTCAAAAAGGCTGGGTATTCTAGTTTCAATTCCACAATGGATACGATTAATTAACAACGGAAAAAGTTCTTTCTTATTTGGCATTCAAGTTTCAATTCCACAATGGATACGATTAATTAAAAGCCGTTTATTTGGCAGTTTTAGACTACTTAAAGTTTCAATTCCACAATGGATACGATTAATTCGGCTGATTGTGCTGAAGTTTCACACGATGCGATTTAGTTTCAATTCCACAATGGATACGATTAATTAGCCAAAGGTGGTAATGTTTGGGTTTATTTTGTCTTGTTTCAATTCCACAATGGATACGATTAATTATTTTCAAATAATAAAAAATAAACAGTACAAAAATAGTTTCAATTCCACAATGGATACGATTAATTCACAAACAAGTAAATTACCGCAATACTTAGCTTTTTAGTTTCAATTCCACAATGGATACGATTAATTCATTTCAAAGAACTATTTATAAAGTATTCCGTACATTGTTTCAATTCCACAATGGATACGATTAATTTTTCTTTTATGTACTGCTCGGAATAACCAATTACCTTGTTTCAATTCCACAATGGATACGATTAATTCACAAACAAGTAAATTACCGCAATACTTTGGTCTTTAGTTTCAATTCCACAATGGATACGATTAATTTACTTGGTGTGTTTGAATACTTGCACAAAGAAGGCTAGTTTCAATTCCACAATGGATACGATTAATTAAAGCTAACGGATTTAGAATACTTTACGATAAAGTAGTTTCAATTCCACAATGGATACGATTAATTATTAAAGTTAGTCAAACGAGCTATACTTGGTATTTTGTTTCAATTCCACAATGGATACGATTAA
>PFKD01000128.1 GCA_002784125.1 Flexibacter sp. CG_4_10_14_3_um_filter_32_15 | reverse complement strand
TCCGATATTTGATTATATGTAAATTAAAATATAAATTAAACTGCTCATTATCAAGTACTTAAAAAATGGTAGGGTAGAGTAGCCGTAACTTTAAAGTTTATGATACATCAAATGAAAAATAACAAGGTTTCGCAACTCTGTTGCTCTCAAATGCTTTTAAATTGTCAAACTATCTACAAAGGTTACGTTGCGCTGCAACTAAAAACCAAAAAACGTCTAAATTAGATGCGATTAACCCGCTTTATCTTCCTTTTTCTCTTTGATGAAAATTTGTTTTATTTTTCCAAAAAGAACAACATAAGCATCAATTTCAAAAAGTCTAGAATCTGCCCTTGCCTGTAAAAGAAAAAGAATACCAAAAACAGAAAGTAGCATATTTGCGGCCCAAGAACCCACAAAAATAGAAATGATTTGTTCTCTTGCCCATTTATCGCCTGTAATTGTCATGATATAAAACAAGATAAAAAAGACAATAGAAATCAAAACAGGAACTCCCAAGCCTCCTTTTTTGATAATTGCACCGAGTGGCGCACCTATCAAAAACATAATAAAACAAGCCACAGCAAGTGAGTAGCGTTTATTTTTTTCTAATAAAGCTCTCCTAGAATCATACTCAAAACGCTTAATTCGCTCTCCATTTGTTTTGGCAAACGAGCGCATATTTCTAACTTTTGTCAAGGCTCTGTCCATGATTACCTTCATACTTTTATCTGAAAAGTTTTGATTAGCAACTGTAATTGTATCGGGTAGATTTTTCCAATCAATCGTATCTAAGCCATCTATCGCATTTGGAATAGGTGTTGTTGATTCTTGTTGCTCTTTGGTATTGTTTAGATAAGTAGTATTTCCTCTATTATATGTTTCGTTTTGTAAGAATTTTGATCTAGCATTATTCGGAAGCTGTCCACTAGAGGGAGAAGCAATTCCCCCTTTATTTTTATTGTTTTTTGTAGTATCTAATTTAGTTTGATTGATTTTATTAGTTGTGTTTGCGTTGAGTAATTTTATAGAATCCATTGCTTTTCTCTTTGCCGAATCTATTACCACAACAGTATTTATATCGCTTTGGTTGAGTTGATAACTATCATTTTGCGCTAATAAAGTAGAATCATCTATTTTAAATAATTTATTCAAAGAATCGGCTTTTGCTTTTTTCAATTCTGCTTGTGTTTTTTCATTTTGCGTTCGTTGTGCCATTCGTTCTCTTTCGAATTCTACAAAAAAAGTATAATCAAAATAACTTCTCGCTCGTGTGGCATTTTCTTTTTCTACTTCTTTTGCATCTATGAGTAAGGAGTCTGCTTCTGCATCTAATTGAGCTACTGTCATCATATAACGGTTTTGTTGAAATAATTCCTCTGAAGTTTCACTCATTTGTAAGAATGATAAATCAAAATTAAAAGTAGCTTGTTCGAATTTATCTCTTACAAAAGCATTTTTATCTTTTCTTCCATTGGTAAGCTGTTCGGAATAGCGATAGCCATTTTCTACATGAAATTCCAAAGTTTGTTCGTCCTGCTTGTTTATCATCAAGCCCTTATCAGCAATAATAAGATCTGTATTTCCTCGTGCGCTTCTGTGGTCATAAATAATCAAATCTTTTAGGCTATCTGTTCCTTTTACTTTTTCTCCAATCCGAATACTCCACCCTGGTAAACCATTATAAAAAGAGCCTTCTGGAAAGTCTAAAGTAGGTTCTTTTTGGCGCACATCGTAAAGCAATCGAAAGGCTTTCAGATTTACTTCAGGGACAATTCTATCATTAAAAATATAAGCCACACCTGTCATAAAAATAGCAAAAAGACCAACAGGCATCAATATTCTAATAAGTGAAATTCCACATCCTTTTATGGCTGTCAGTTCGTTGTGTTCGCCCATATTTCCAAAAGCCATCAAAGAAGCCAAAAGAATTGCCAACGGTAATGCCTGTGGAACAAGTGTAAGCGAAAAATAAAAAAAGAGTTCTGCAAAAACTTCTGCGCCCAAATCTTTACCCACCAAATCTTCAAAATATTTGGACATAAAAACCATCAGCAGAATAAACAAAACCACCGAAAAAGTAAGAAAGAAAAGCCCAAAAAAGGAATGAGCTACCAGTTTATCTATTTTTTTGAACATATATAAATATCTATTACATGTCGCTCGTGGAGACACGAGCAACGGTAGGATTTCAAATTGATGATAAGAAAATAAACTTATTTACTTACTATTTTTTATTAAACCCCACTTTTTTTTAAAATCTATCATTGCTCGTGTCCCCACAAGCGATACAAATAACCAATGACAAAAATACATGAATAGTCAGATATAAATAAAATAGAATACAGAAAAACGACAAGAATTCTAATTTTATAAGTTAGCTTAACAAACTTTATCCTATTTTTGTGTCATTAATGTAGCTGATACTTTACAAAGTGTCAGAAAAAAATAAAAACATACTCATTTGAAAAAATATTTAGTAACCTGTGATTATAATTTAGAAGATTTAGTCATTGAGGAAATAAAACTCAAAATCTCGGAAGCAACAGAAATAAAACAATTCGAAAATTTTTCGCATCGTGTTGCTTTTCTTGTTCCAAACTTAGATAAAGAAAAAAATAATGCAATTCTTCAAAAAATTATTGCTCTTAGAAGTATTCATTCTATTATTGAATTAAAAGGAAGTTTTTATTTAGATAATTCAACTTTAGAAACACTGAAAGCTAAAGTAATGGAGATAGATTTGCCCGAATTAAAGACTGCAAAATCTTTTCGTGCCAGTGCCCAACGTTACGGAACACACAATTTTACGTCAATGGAAATGGTAAAACACATCGGACATACCGTAATTTTGCGCTACCAAACACCTGTTTCTTTGACTGAATATGAGTATAATTTACGAGTAGATGTAATTGGTAATTTTGTTTTTGTGGGCTATCAAATAACTGATGATACACTCGCACACCGTCAAGGAAAATACAATAAAATTGAACGGAATTTTCATCATAGAGCTGCTACAAAACATACTTTAGCCTATCATTTACTTACTTTAGCAGGATTGAAAGAAGGCGATTCGTTATTGGATTGTACATGTGGGGGTGGAACGATTGTTTTGGAAGCTGCCAGTATGTTGGGTAATAAAATCAAGATTTTGGCTGGCGATATGCACCTACCAGCACTTGAAGGAACAAAAGAGAACTTAAAATTAAATAATTTTGATTTTGTAGAGGTAAAAGAACTCAATGCTCGTCATTTAGACGAAACTATTCAAGATTATGTAGAAAAAAATGGGAAAATAGACAAAATTGTTTGTAACTTACCTTTCGGAATTCAATCTGCCAAACAGGTAAATATGAGAGGTCTGTACGACCAGTTTCTGACTTCGGCTGACAAAATTTTATCTAAAAATGGAAAAGTAGTTGCCCTAACAATGCGACAAGGTGTTTTTAGAGAAGTGGTCTTTATGATAAAAAAATATAAAATCACAAAAGAATATGTAACCGAAGCAGGAGGATTATATCTTCATATTTTTGTTTTGGAAAAACTTTAGATTTATTCATCAAAAAATTATCCATTGAAAAATTATTCATTATTCATTCTTATTATTCTATCTAGTCTTTTGACTTTTTTATTTTCTTGTACCAATAGTTTAGGAAAAAAAGGAGCATGGAATGCAACCTACAAACAAGAATTTTTGTCTAATTGTAAAGCAGAAATTCAGAAAGAAGAGTCTTTAGTAAAAATAGATTCTCTGACTATTTCCAAAATTTGTGATTGTGTGGCTGATAAAGCCGAAAAAGCATTTGCACCTTTAGAAATGGAGGAAAAAAAATCTCAAAACCAAATGAAAACGATAAGTACAGATTGTGCTAGAGATATTTTGATAGAAAATCTGAATAAAAATTAATATATTTATGTTTACTTGTTTAATCTGTTTTAGGGTAAACGCACGAAAAAAAAATGTACTCGTTTAAAGCAAATCAAGCTAGTTTTTAACTTTGCAAATTGAATTTACTCTGATA
>PFKD01000371.1 GCA_002784125.1 Flexibacter sp. CG_4_10_14_3_um_filter_32_15 | reverse complement strand
TTAACTATCAGAGTAAATTCAATTTACAAAGTTAAAAACTAGCTTGATTTGCTTTAAACGAGTACAATTTTTTTTCGTGCGTTTGCCCTAATGCTACTATAAAGAACATCATAATCTCCGTCAAATTTTAGTTGTGCTTTTTCTTTAAGCAAAACTCTAAATTCTTCATTGTGCATAAGTTGAGCAACTACTTTTGAAGCTACCTCAAGAGTATATCTGATTTTTTCTTGACCGGCAGAGCTTTCTTCTTTGAATTTTGACGTATTACTTTCCCATGTCAATTCTTGAGTTTCTGCTTCTATTTCTGATAATTGTTCAGTAGCTGTATCACAACTATTTAAGAAGCCTACAATACACAATGCAACTAAAGGTTTCATTGAATTGAATTGAATTGAATTGAATTGAATTGAATTTAAAATTAAATTTCATTTTTAATAATGTTTATAAATTGTTTATAAATTATTGTATTGATAAATAAGATTAAACTAGCTAGTTATCTTGGCACAAAGGTAATTCATTTGATAATACAATTCCAAATTTATTTTTCATACTTATTTTTTCAACTCTCTTTTTCAGTATTTTTGAGAATATTTTCAATCTAAAAGTACAATAAATTATAAAAAAGTACAATAAAAATTCGTTTAGAGGTATTTCTGAAGAGGTATATTTTTTTAGGCTTTATGTAAGGTCAATAAAAAGTTACATTTTTTTGATGTGATTTTTATACCAAAAAAGCTATTTAATTAAGATTTTACTCTTGACTAAATAACTTTTTTCTATCTGTTTTGACAAATTAAATCATAGAAAAGTTTAATTTTTATTTTATTCACTTAAAAACCCCACCAAACGATAATAATCCATCATCGTAATACGAAAAATTTCTTTTTTATAAGCCATAATTAAAAATTTAGAAAAGTGATGTTTTGTAAATAGTAGCAAAATATATAAATTAATAAAGGATAAAATAAGCACACGATTTAATCGCTAATTATTTGATTTACAGATATTTAAAAATATATTGTTCTTTTCAAGACAATTAAAACTTCAGAATAATAGAACCTAAAACTTAATTTTTTCACAACTTTTCATTTTTTTCATTGCTAAAAAAATGTTAAAACTTTAGGAGGAATTTTTGAATAACCTACCTTAAGACTAAAAAATACCGTAAATTTGCAGTAATAAATCAAAAAACAATACACCTCTAAAATCTAAGAAAATGCAAAAATGCCCTAGTTGTGCCTGTCCGTATGGATATGCTGTAAGTGATGATTTATATAACTGTCCTGAATGTGGTTTTGAATGGAATCCTAATGAATCAAAGGAAATAGAACACCAACAAGAAAATATCGTAAAAGATGCAAACGGAAATCCTTTACAAGACGGAGATGATGTTGTCATTGTTAAGGATTTGCCAGTAAAAGGCGCACCAAAACCTATAAAAGCAGGTACAAAAGTCAAAAATATTAGAATTGTAGAAGGCGACCACAATATCGATTGCAAAATTACAGGATTTGGGAGCATGGCTCTAAAATCTGAATTTGTAAAAAAGGCTTAATACTAATAACAGTTTATTTAATTCTCATTCCTAAGTGTGAATAGAAAAAGGATAAGTTCAAAAAAAGCTAAAAGTACAAGAGTATTTTTTATTATTTGATAACAAAAAACCTATTCAAACTAAATTGAATAGGTTTTTGCTTATAAAATACAAATTACTTCTCACGCTAAAGCATAAGCTACATTTATTGAACTTTCAAAAAGCTATAATTATCACTAAAATTCATCATTTGTTCTACAAAAGAAGTCGAATAACGAATCTTTACATCTTTGATTTCTTCGCCTTCCATGACAGGTTCAAGAACAGGCTGCAAAAATCCAGAATAAGGCGCAATATCAAACTGTGCATAACGCTCTTTTACTTCTTTGAGCATTGCTGCATCTACTTTTACACCATAACCTTCCACTAATTTTTCGGCTGCTGCATAATCTCCTTCTGACTTCAAACGCTGAATTTCTCTCAAAAGTTCTCCAAAAATAACACGTAATTTGTCGTAATCATTGACTAAGAAATACGTTTTTCCGTCGATTACTTTTTTCTCAATTACGTTTTCGGCTTGTCCTTTTTCGAATGCCCATTTAGCAACTAATTGACGATTACGCATGTGGTCTTCTTCAATGTCTGCACCTTCATCCAGACGGCGAAGTTGTAACATCATTCCATTCATAATATAGGAATCGTACTCTGCTTTTCCAGCTTCTATGGAAGGCAAAAGACCTAATTCTACTAATTTTGGGTCTAAAAGATAATACAAGGCCACCAAATCAGCACGAGCTTCTTCTAAGGTCGAAGAATAATTTTTGAGGGTTTCTTTTGGTGTTCCTACTCCTTTGTTGATTTGTCCAGAAGCGTGTCCGATTACCTCATGAAGGGCTGTGTGCATTTTTCCACCTACATCTCCATATTCTTTCTGACGGTTTTGTAGCTCTTCGGTTGGATAAAATTCGGTAGTTGTTTTTCCTCCTGACGCATGATTATAAGCATCTTCAATATTTCCTAAAGAAACAGACTTCGAACCATACTGTTTTCTAATCCAGTTTGCATTCGGAAGATTGATTCCGATAGGCGTAGAAGGTGCTGCATCTCCAGCCTCATTGACAACTGTAATGATTCTGTACGTAACTCCTTTTACTTCTTTCTTCTTGTGTTCGTCCATTATAGAAGAATTATCCTCAAAATATTGTGCATTTTCAGACAAAACAGCCATACGTTTTGAGGCTTCTTTATCGTCCATAAAAATTACAGATTCATAATTTGCACGATAACCAAGTGGGTCGCCATATACTTCGATAAATCCATTAATAAAATCAATATTTGTGTCTGTCATTCCTACCCAAGCAATCGACATCTCATCAAAGGTTTTTAAATCTCCTGTTTTGTAATATTGGATAAGTAAATCAATTACTTGCTTTTGGTTAGCTGATTCTGCAACTGTTGAGGCTTTTTCTAACCAATAGACCATTTTTTCTAATGCTGCTGCATATTGTCCACGTTTTTCGGCTGTTCCGATTCCGTATTTATATTCATAGATTCCCTCTTTTTGAAGTCCTACAAGGGCATCTTCAGGAGCATTTCCTTTTATAAGTTGAGAGTTTAGACCATACGAAATTAGCGTTTCATCGTTGGGATTAACAAAACCTTTATAAAATGCTTCTACTTCTTTTTGAGTAAGATTTTCGTAGAAATTGGCTGCCGAAGTTTTGACTAAATCATCTCCTTTTGTTTTGTTTACTTTCTTTCCATCAAAATCAGCATCAAAAATTACTGGTTTTAGCATTGCCAAAAATGCTGTTGTATCTTGTCCTTCTGCCATTGGAAAACTAGCTTGGTCAGAATTAGTAACCAAATTTTCAAAGAATTCATACGAAAACTCAGGCATTAATTTTTTTTCTGAATAATGATGATGAATACCATTCGAAAACCAAACTCGTTTCAAATAGGTTTCGAAATTCTGCCAATCTTCGCCAAATTTATCTCCGTTGTAGGTTTTGTAAATGTTTTCGAGTGTTTTTCTTACCAAAAGATTGTGTTTGTAGTTTTGGTCGTATGTAATATCACGTCCACATCTTCCAGCTTCTGACAGATAATAAAGAAGTTTCTTTTGAGGAAGAGGAAGCTCACCAAAACCTTTTACTTCATAACGCAAGATTTTTATGTCAGCAAAACGCTCTCCGTCATAAGGAGGAATTTCTTCTTTTTCAGTCGTTGTTATGACAGAATCAGCTTTTACTTCTGTTGTATCTGTTGGTTTTTTATCGCCACAAGCAGGCAGAAACACTACGCCTGTACAAAAGGCTGCCAAAAGTCCATAATAAGTAACTTTTGATTTTAATTGAACTAAATTCATTTTTCTTTAAGGGTTAGGTTATTTAGTACTCTACCCTACTAAAAAGGTAAATTTTGCATAAAAAAAAAGAA
>PFKD01000318.1 GCA_002784125.1 Flexibacter sp. CG_4_10_14_3_um_filter_32_15 | reverse complement strand
CTGAAAGCAGTATAAAAAGTTTCGTGCGTTTACCCTAATTTTGCATTGAAATTGAATTTATAATTGAATTATTTTATAAGACAAAATAAGATTATTTAGGGTTGTGAAATAATTATTTGTTTGCTTCCCTAAATTTATCGAACTTTGAATAAGTAGAAAGTCGTATAAAAAAATAGAAAAATAGCCAGTTTAGAAAAAATATTATTCTCTTATGTTAGACATTATCCGTTTGCTTCCCGAATCGCTTGCCAATCAAATTGCTGCTGGAGAAGTCGTTCAAAGACCTGCTTCTGTGGTAAAAGAAATGCTAGAAAATTCCGTTGACGCAGAAGCCACAACCATCGAACTCGTTTTGCAAGATGCAGGAAAAATATTGATTCAAGTAATTGATAATGGAAAAGGAATGTCTGAAACCGATGCTAGAATGTGTTTTGAAAGACACGCTACTTCAAAAATAATTACTCAAGATGATTTGTATAATATCCAAACTTTTGGTTTTAGAGGGGAGGCAATGGCTTCGATTGCAGCCGTTGCACAGGTAGAACTTCGCACACGACAAGAAGACCAAGAAGTAGGAACGCTGATTTATATTGAAGGCTCAGAAGTCAAGAAACACGAACCCACAGCGACACAACAAGGAACTTCTTTAGCAGTCAAAAATTTATTTTTTAATACACCTGCACGACGAAAGTTTTTAAAATCTAATTCGGTGGAGCTTCGTCATAGTACCCAAGAATTTGAGCGTGTTGCATTGGCAAACCCTCATATAAACTTCTCTATGCACCACAATAATCAAGAAGTTTATAATCTCAAAGAGGGAAAACTGGCTAGACGGATTGTGGCAATGTTTGGGAAAAGCTATCAATCAAACCTTCTTACCTGTCAAGAAGATGTAGAAACAATCAAACTTTTGGGGTATGTAGGCAAACCACAAGCTGCAAAAAAAACAAAAGGAAATCAGTATTTTTTCGTTAATAATCGCTTTATAAAAAGTGGTTATTTGCATCACGCAGTTATGACGGCTTATGAAGGACTTTTGCCAAAAGATGCTCATCCTTTTTATGTTTTATTTATCGAAATTGACCCAAAAAAGATTGATATAAATGTACACCCAACGAAAACAGAAATAAAATTTGATGATGAAAGAACGGTTTATGTAGTTGTTCAATCGGCTGTAAAACAGGCTTTGGGAGTTCATCAAGTGGTTGCGCCTTTGGATTTTGACACCGATGCTAATTTTTTGAATCCTGCAAATTATCGTAATCATCTCGTTGGTGAAGACACCAATAAGGGTAACTATAATAATGAGGAAAATGAAGAAGAACCACGAACATTTTTCTCTGATTTTTCAAAGTATAATAATGATGATACAGAAAATTCAAAAGATTTTATAGGTAGATACGACAAAGACGAAAATAAAGGAAATTACGGAAATTATATCAATGAGCCTTTTAATAGAAATAAGGATTTAAAAAAACAGGAGCGACCAGAACCAACAGAAAGACAAAAAAACAATCAAAAAAACTGGGAACGAATTTATCTAAATGATGAGCAGAGAGAGGAACTAGGAACTAGGAATTGGGAAATGAATAATAAACAGGCTTTAGGAAATGAAAATGAAATTCTCCCAATCCCTAATTCCCAATCCCCAATCCCTCAAACATTCCGTAGTTCTGCAAATAATTTATCAAAAGCTGAATTAGATGCTGAAATAAAATCGTCGAAGTCTAAAATAGAAAACAGCGATAAACGTCATGTTTTTTGGGTGGCAGGTCGTTTTGTGGCTAGTCCGACCAAATCGGGAATGATTTTGATTGATGCTTCGGCAGCTCATGAGCGTATTTTGTACGAACGTTACGAACAGAGAATCTCTAAAAGTACGACAAATAGTGCCACTTCTCAACAAATTCTTTTTCCTCCTACCCTTACTTTTTCGGTGGTGGATTATGAGCTTTTGAAGGAAGTTTTGCCCGAACTCAAAAATTTAGGTTTTTCGATAGAAATCAATGAAGAATTAGAGAAAAAACAGCAAGTTCGTTTGATTGGTCTTCCTGCTGATTTGCTCAAGGAAAAAGGAGAATCTATCCTAGAAGCACTTTTAGAACAGTTTAAATACAACCAAACGACTATCAAAATTCCGAAACGAGAAAATATTTTACGTGCTTTTGCCAAACGTGCCTCTATGCAAGCCAAAACTTTTTTCTCAAATGAAGAAATGCAAAGTCTTATCGATGAGCTTTTTGCCTGTCAGCAACCCAATTATACACCTGACGGAAAGAAAATATTTATGCTTTTGGATACAAAGATGATTGAGCAGTTGTTTCTATAAAAAAAGTAGCATACGGTTTAGCGTGTGAAATGTACCGAATGCTTTAGCTTTCGTCAGAGAATAAAATTTTACGCAAACTAAAGTTTACGGTACGGCTCAACTCACTCTAAAGAGCAAGCTACTTTTTAATCACTCTCAAATAAAACTTTTCCACCTGTTCTCTATCCCAAGGCGTTTTACGTGAAAATATAAAGCTAAATTTAATAAAAGGGTCATTTTTGAAAGCATTGATATTAACTGCTGCCGTTGTTCCACCAACAACATTTTTTCTAAAATCCAAATCTCAAACGAAGACCAAAATTTGTACCTAACCCTGTTCTGATTTCATTTTGCAAACTAGGATTTACAGCCCAAACAGCATCTACTCTCAAAATTTTAAAGATACGCTCAAATCCTACACTCACTTCTGTATAATTGGGCGTGTTGGGTGTATAGAGATAATGTACTCCTGCTACAAGTTGCCATTTTAATTTTTTCATAAGTGGAATTCGGTTCATGATATAACCATTAAAATGGTGTTCTGCGTGAATTTCTGCAAAATTATCAGTTGTACTGTATTGATAATACGGCAATAAAAGAAATTGACGAAGACGAGTTTGAGCGAATAACAAAGGCGAAGTTTGAAAGTGAAAATTATCAGCAAAAGAAGTATAATTATTCCATAAAAACGTTCCTGCTTGTGCTTCATAATTGAATGAACCCAAAACACCTAGACTTACATCATCTTTTATATTCAATGTAAGCTGTCCAAAATCCGTTTTGCTATCAAAAATAGTCGGAATTCCTTGTGAATATGTCAGCGTAAAAGTTGGATAATTGCTACCTACTGTAATTCTTTGTTTTGGACGCAAAATATATTTTTCTCCAATACGGTAACGAAGTTGAGCCTTCAAAATAAATGCATTGTGTTTTTCGAAAAAAACATTATTTCCATCAAAATCAACAGGCGTATTTTGAGAAAATTCTATTTCATCTCTATTAATGAAAGGTTTTATTGTAGGATTTGCATTTTGAAGAGGAATACGCTGCTCAAAAGCTCCTTGCAAACGCAAAAAAGCACCATTAAAAATCCGTCCTCCAGTATTCAATTGAACAAATCTTTTCTCAAACATTTTTAGATAATTTTCTTCTCTCCACAATGTATAAGTTCCGTTTGTAGCTGGGGTAATTGCATCTGTATCAAACTGTTCGACAAAAGAACCTCCTTGTAGAGAAATAAAAGCATTATTCATTTGATTAAAACGGTGTAAAAAGTTTCCTTTTGCATACATTTTTTTACTCGTAAATCCATAACGACCTTCTACTCCTATCTGTGTGGTACTAAAATTTCGTTCTCTAAACTTCCTGATATTTACTGACGGACTAATTACATAACCTTCTACTGTATTGACTTGAAAATTTTGAAGTAAAGGCGCAAAATTAAAGGTAAGTTCTCGCTTTCTATTTCTATACGAATAACCAAACAATAAATTAATAGCCTTAAATTTATTGGTTTTTCTATCCATTGAATCCAAATAAACAGGGTCATTTTGAGCTTTTTCTATACTATCACTTTTTATATAATGTTCGCTTTCTTTTTTTGTAAGAGGAACAGAACGAATACTTTCCCAATATTCTGCACTCTTTAAATTCGAACTATCTGAAACAATAGAAATCTCTTTATTAAAAAATCTATTTTCCAAGACCATTGTTTCTAATTCCTTTTTTAAATCTGTTTCTTGATTTGAAAGCGAATCTTTTTCTGTCTTTTGGGTTAGGTCTTCTGTTTTGGTTTGGTTTTTTTGTTCAGTTTTCTTCTTTTTTAGTTCTTTTTTTTTATCAGATACTTTCTTTTTATTTTTTTTAGATAATACAAGATTAGGCAGTTTTTGTCCTTTTGTATCAGCTTCTAGCTGTGCCTTTGTAAAATTTGGAGTTACATCATAATTCGAAAAACTTCCTGTATAATTTCCATGTCCAACTACTTTTGCACCCATCATTGCAATCGAATAATTAAACGAAAAAGCCTGTGTACTACAAAGCCAAATATCATCAGAAACATTTCCTGTATTTGTAGAAACGGGTACAAAAGTTTGTTTGATATTCAGTTTGTCAATAAATTCTAATCCAACATCTTTCGAAACCTCCAAATCTGTACTATGAACTCGCCACGTACTGTCTTGAATATAAATCAACCCACCAAACAAAGGCTGACCTTTCGAACGAGGAAAAACACGGATTTTATGCACATTTACCCCCTTATCCATAAACTCTCCTTCGTGTTGGTATTCGTAATACATCATCGCACCTGCTGCAATCGGCGAAACAAAAGGACGGTCGCCAATGGGAGCATCAATGGTATTCTCATAAATATCAAAACTGAGATAGAGCGCACTATTCCACGAAAAACCACCACTATCGCCACTTACTTTCGAAGAAATAACAACTTCTTTTCGCTTATTAGGAGCAAGAAAATAATAGTTAGAAACGGATTCAGAAAAATAAATAATTTTATTTTTTTCCCATTCTTTACGAAATTCTTTCATATCATCATCTTCTAAAATCTTAGGTACTTTAAATTCATCTAATTTTTGTACGTTTTTGATATAGACATCACAAGAAAAAGCCTTATTTTGAGTTCGATAAAATTCTCTTTTTCTCTGTGCCTGACGAATGACAGCATAAGCAGGATCTTCTCCATTTGGTGTAACAACAACTTCTTTCAAACCGATTGTAGAAGATTGCATAACTACATTTAGCTCCACATTTTGTCCATTTTTAATAGTTACAGTATGCGTTTGAGATTGAAAACCAACATAACGAAACACGATTTGATGTGTTCCTTCTGTAAGTTCTAAAAAATAACTTCCTTCTTGATTGGTTGTTGTTCCGTAGGTTGTTCCTTCTTCATAAACTGTCAAAAAAGGCATATTTTCGCCATCTGATGAAGTTACTTTTCCAAAAAGACGAGCTGCATTTGAATCAAATGAAAAGAATAAGTAAAAAAAGAATAGTAGTAAAGCTGGAAAATAATGCATGTATATTTCTTGTTAAGTTTGTTAGAATTTCTGTTGTTTTAATTGAAGTTATTTTAAAGAGTGGACTTAGATATTTTTGTTGGTGCTGCTACATTAAAACGCCAACAAAGGTAAGTGTCATTTTTCTATTCTTAAACAACTTTATTAAGTTGTCTTTTAGACACCAAATAACTTACAAGCGTTGCATACTTTTTTTGTTTTTAAGGAAAATTAGAAAAAAGCTATCCCTCTTTATCAAAGATAAAAAGACGTTAAATAAAAAAGAGAGTGGAAATAAATTTCGTGCTTTTGCTCTAACCTAACAAACCTTCAATAATCCGACAGTTGCTAATAGAAACTACACAAAAAACCTTCATTATTCTATTTTATTAGAACGATGAAGGTTTTTAGTTGTGCCGAAATAAAATCAGTTTTTGGAAGAGAATATCGTTTTGGCTTATTTTTCTAAATAAGAAGATAGTTTTTCTACCAAATCATCAAAATTTACTGGTTTTTGCATGTAGTCATTGATTCCTACGGCTGCAAAATCTGATGAGGTATAATTACGGGCATTTCCAGTAATTGCAATAATTGGAATTTTAGATTTTTTAGGGTCGCTCATTGCACGGATTTTTTTAGCGCATTCCATTCCGTCCATTTTTGGCATATTGATGTCCATTAATATAGCATCAAAATCTTCCATTGCCATTGCTTCCAACACCTGCAAACCGTCTTTTGCTGTTTCGATTTCATAGTTTTGAAATTGCAATACTTTGCGAGTGATATTTTGAATTACAGAGCTGTCCTCTGCAATAAGTATTTTTTTAGAACCCATAGTAAATATATTTGAGTGATAAGATGGTAAACGAAAATTAGAAAATAACCTAATTAAAAAGGTAATAAGGCAATCAAATACCGTACTAACTGGTTACTAATTATTTTCTATAATTTTTTATGTAATTGTATTTTTCTACGTTATTTTTTAATTCAAAATCAAAAAATGATTTGTTTGTTCTCAAATCTACACTACTTTTGGCAAAATGCAAAATTTTTTATTCAATTATTATAATTAAATAAGTAGAGTAAAGCCTTTTTTTCAAAAAGAATCTTATTTATGAATAACAATTCCTAATTCATTAGAAATTAAAATTTCTTGTGCTTTAAGTTCTTGGTAGATAAGCAACAATTTTTCTATTTCTTCTTGGCTTTGGTTGTTTGCTTTTTTGATTTTTCGTAGGTTTTCATTCAAAATTCCTTTCAAATATACTCTCTTTAAATGTAAAATTGTTTGAGGGATAATCGTCGCTAATTGTTTTTCTTCATTCGGAATCACAAGCTGCATTCGCTTTTCCCAATTTGGACTAATCTGTGAAGAATCGGTCAAAAATCCTGTTACGATTTGAATTAATTTTTCATCATTCTGAATAAAATCCGTTAGTAACTCTTGATAAGAAATTTTTATATTCTGAATTCGTGCATTTTCATAAATAATACGAAGCTGTGAATACGAAGGATTGAGCGACGGAATTTCACTAATTTCTTCCAAAATATAATCACAAATATATTCTCCTCCTGCAATGGTCTGATGTCCGTAACGAATCAAAAGACGTGTAATTTCATCTTCGTATTGACGAAAATAAGTAACTTCTTGTGTTTCTTTTTTATCTTTTGATTGAGGATTCAGAGCAGCTTCTAATTCGGATAAATCAATGGCTTGTCCTCCAAACTCTTCGTGATACCTTGAGTCATTTTGACCTCCCTGCTCATATTCTCCTGCTCCATATTCAGAAGGTGGAAAATAGCCAAATTCGTTAGGCGATGAGCTATTTTGTGTGTTATTTTGACTATTTCTGTTTTGCTGTCTTTCTCGTTGTTGTCTGTTTCTATCTCTTTTCTGTTCTTTTAGTTTTTGTTCTGCTCTGCGACTAATGAATTTATTCGTTTCTAAAATAACATCTTGTTCACTAATTTCCATCCAATGCGCTAATTCCTTAGTCAATAAAGAACGCTTAAAAACATCTGGAACCACGGCAATTGTCTGACAAAGTTCTTTTAGTGCACTTGCCCTCGCCATGGGGTCATCTTTATCAGGAACTAAAACTTGATACTTGAAACGCAAAAAATTCTGTGCTTTGCTTTCCAAATATATTTTAGTTTTTTCTCCTCCTTGCTCGGTTACGAATGTATCTGGGTCGTGTCCTTCTGGCAAAACAACGGCTTGCACATCTAAACCCTGTTCTAAAATAATATCAATTCCACGAATGGCAGCCTTTAGACCTGCTTTATCGCCATCAAAAAGCAAGGTTACTCTATCTGTAAAACGTTTTAGAAGATTTATTTGTCCGTCTGTGAGCGAAGTACCCGAACTTGCCACTACATTTTCAATTCCTGCTTGATGCAAACCAATTACATCAGTATAACCCTCTACCAAATAACAATTTTCTTCTTTACGAATGGCATTTTTTGCTTGAAAAATTCCGTAAAGAATATGACTTTTTTGATAAACTTCTGTTTCTGGACTGTTTAAATATTTGGGTTGTTGGTCTTTTTTTAAAGCTCTTGCACCAAAACCAATCGTCCTGCCCGAAACGTTATGAATCGGAAACATAACACGCCCACGAAAACGGTCGTAATGTCTGTCATCTTTTTTTATTATCAGTCCTGTATCTTCCAAAAACCCTTTGCTATGTCCTTTTTCTGTGGCAGCTTTTAAGATAGAATCCCACTCGTCAAAGGCATATCCTAACTCAAATTTTTCTTGCGTTTTTTGGATAAAGCCACGCTCTTTGAAATAACTCCCTCCGACAGATTTTCCTTCGTCTGTATTTTTGAGATTTTCAGTATAAAATTTTTGAGCAAAAGCCAAGACAATCAAAAGACTTTCTCGGTGCTGTTGTTCTTGTTTTGCTTCATCACTTCGTTCGTTTTCTTCTGGAATTTCGATGCTATACTTTCCTGCCAAAAATCTTAGAGCCTCTGGATAGCTCAAATTTTCGTGTTCCATCACAAACGTAATGCTATCGCCCCCTTTTCCACAACCAAAACACTTAAAAATTCCTTTACTAGGCGTAACCACAAAAGAAGGTGTTTTTTCTTGATGAAAAGGACAACACGCCTTAAAACTAGAACCTTGTTTTTTGAGCGTAACAAAATCGCCCACTACTTCTTCGATGTGGGAACTTTCTCGTATTTGATCGATGATGTGTGAGGGAATAGACATAATGTAAAATTACGAAAAAACTCTTCTCAATAAAATAGAAAAACGTTATACTAAATGAATTTTCCATCTTCATAAATTATTCCTCTATCGAATATAATCTAAATAGTTTTAGTGTTTTATAGTTTTTTCGTAAATTGATAGGCTAATTACCATTCAATCACATTGAGAACCAGACTTTCTCTTTTATGTAGCTTCTTCTTTCTAAGAATATTATTTTACATCAAAATAGTATTCTTGTTTCTCTGTGTTTATATTTTTAGTATTTGTTCTACATCTGCTCAAGATTTATCTGTTTATTACGATTCAGTAATAGAATATAATAAAAAAGATTTGGAAAAACAGAGTTTTTACGTTCAAAAACTCCTTTTAGAAAGTCAGAAACAAGAAAATAAAGAGTATTTATTGAAGGCGTATCACTTGAAAGCAACTATTTTTTATGAGAAAGCAGATAAAAATAGTACCTTTTTTTATATAAATAAAGCACTTGATTTGTCAAGAAAAATTAATAACACAGAAAGCAATGAATTAAAAGTAGAGGTTTTGCGTCTAAAAGGATTTGTTTATAAAAATAGAATTTACAACAAAGACTCTGCATTAGTTTATTTTCGCCAAGCCTTAACAGAAAGCAAAAAATCAAATTATAAATTTGGTCAGATAAAAGCCTTAGAAGCTATTTCTTATCTAGAAATGGATAAAGGAGAATATGTTGATGCTACTCAGTTGCTTTTGGAAGCTCGGAAAATTGCTCACGAAATAAAAGATAAAAAAGCCCTTTCTAGTCTTGCCAACAATATTGGGCATACCTATTTACAGATGTATATGTATGAAAAAGCATTATCTTTTTTTAATGAAGCCAATAAATACAGAGAAGACAAAACGACTGCATCAATTATTCCTCTCAATATTGCTCAATGTTATTACAGAACAGGAGAAATAAAAAAAGCACTTTTTATTATTGATAAAAATGCTCCTTTGGCTCTCAAAACGTCATTAAATATGGCAATAGAATATCATTTGGAGTATGTAAATCTTTTTTTGGAAATAAAAGAACCTCAAAAGGCGTTAGAAAAAATCAAAATATTGGATTCTTTACTCATAGATTCCAAACCTCAAGCCTATCGTAATTTATTATTATTGAAAGCCAAAACTAATTTACAACTCAAAGATACCTTAAAAGCACACAATTATATAAAAGAGGTAGAGAGAGAAATATCTCCTAAAAACGGTGATGATTTTATTAATCGGCTAACTATGCACGAATTATTTTCTTATACCTATACATTTTTGACAGATTATAAAAAAGCAAATTATCATTCTCAAAAATACATTTTACTTTATAAAGCGACCCATAATAAGAAATTACAACAAAATATTTATGAGTCTGAGGTAAATCAACGTATGCTATTACAAGAAAAAGAGAGTGAATTAGAAAAAATAAAATATACCACTCAGCTAAAAAAAGAACACCAAAATAGAAACTATTTTTTGGTTAGTTTAATTGCTTTGTTAAGTGTTTTTATTGTCATTACGAGAGCCTATTGGATAAACAAAAAATATAGCAATGAACTAAAAAACACAAATCACAAACTTTCAGAATCTCAAGCTGAGGTAATGCAGCAAAATCATACTCTTCACGAACAATCTGAAGAATTGATGAGGCAATCTGAAGAATTAAAATGTTCTCATGAAGAAGTCGTTGCTATGAATGATAATTTGGAAGATATTGTCAATCAGCGCAATCAAGAAGTCCTAGAAAAAAATAAAATGTTAGAAGAATATGCCTTTATCAATGCTCACAAATTACGTGCGCCTGTGGCTCGTCTTTTGGGAATTATGCAGATTATTGAGCTTTCAAAAGATACCAATGAAATAGAATTTTACCTACAACTTTGTAATCAAGAAATTAAAAACCTTGACCGTATTGTTTGGGCGATAAAAGAAGCTATTGAAGAAAAAACACCTCTTGATCGTTTGGAATTGGAGAAAAGAACCGAAGTGAAGTAAGTTTTTAGTCCAATTCTGTATAAATTTGTAACTTCTATGTTTTTAGAGTTAAAAAATCTATAATTCAAATAGTTTTTATTTTAGCTCTCGGATTCAACTCATAAACGCAATTTTATTAAGTTTCTCAAAAAATGATTGAAAGGGTTTGTAATGAAGTTTGGGGAGATACAACAGACGAAGAAGTAATAACTATTTTGAAAAATAGTCGTAAAGGATAAGTACCAATATAGATTTTCTCAAAAAAAGTTCTTATCTTATGTAGGTATAAAAAAGAGTTGTTAATCAACAATTTTGTTTGTTAATAATTTTTATAAAAAAATTAGACTTATGATATTTTTTAATGACTATAAATTTTCAATAAAACAAAAAAATGAACTTACTAATAAAAGATGAAGTATTAAAAAAGGCTGAAATTACGGCAGAAGAATTATTAATTGAAATAGCAGTCCATTTATATGATACAGAAAGATTATCGTTAGGACAAGCACGTAATTTAGTTCAATTAGATATAATTTCTTTTCAAAAAGAGCTTTCTAAAAGAAATATTTTTATGAAATATGACATAGAAGATTTAGATACAGACTTGAAAAATTTGGAGTACATTCGAAAAAATAAATAGCCTTTTACAATAAAATATTTCCAAGTTTAATCATGAAATTTAATTATGAATCTTAATTTTTATCCATTAACATAAAACAAATGATTATAGTGAGTGATACTTCGGTAATTACCTATTTAATACAAATAGAGCAATTATCGTTATTAAAAAACTTATTCGATAAAGTAATACTATCAAAGAAAGTCGAAGAAGAATTATCAAAAGTAGAAGGACAACTAACACTAATAAAATCGATAGAATGGATAAAAATTGAACAAATTAGCAATCAAGAATTATATAATGAAATTGAGCAAAAATTAGATGCAGGAGAAGCCGAATCAATAGTTTTAGCAATAGAATTAAACGCAGATATTCTATTAATAGATGAAAAAAAAGGTAGAAAAATAGCAGAGAAATTTGGTCTAAGAATAACAGGGTTATTAGGTGTATTGATTGAAGCAAAAAAGCAAAATTTGATACCAATACTCAAACCTCTATTAGATAAACTCATATATGAAATAGGATTTCGAATTAGCCCAAAACTATATCAAGACATTTTAAAGAGAGTAGGAGAATAAAGAAATAAACTAAATTAAAGCTATCATTGAGATAGATTTTTTCTCAAAAACTTCTTACCTTCGCATCTATAAAAAATATAAATCAAGAAATTAAAATCGCCGTTGTTGGTGTTCTTACCAATGACACAGAACTTATACTATGAACATTTCACTTAGCTGGCTCAAAAAATATATTGCTTTAGAAGAATCTGCCGAAAAAATAGCAGAATACCTTACCGAAACAGGACTAGAAGTAGAAGGAATTGAAACTTTCGAACAAATAAAAGGTGGTTTAGAAGGTTTTGTAGTGGGCGAAGTCATGACGTGTGAGCAGCACCCAAACGCTGACCGTTTGCGTGTTACAACTGTTGATATTGGACAAGAAGAAAATTTACATATCGTTTGTGGTGCGCCAAATGTAGCAAAAGGACAAAAAGTAATCGTTGCCACAATCGGAACAATGCTTTACCCAAAAGATAGCGAACCATTCAAAATCAAAAAAGGAAAAATCAGAGGAGAAGTTTCCGAAGGAATGATTTGTGCCGAAGACGAAATGGGATTAGGAAAAGGACACGACGGAATTTTGGTCTTGCAAGACGAAAAAGCACAGCATAAAAACGGAACTCCTGCCAGTAAAGTTTTTGATTTACAAAATGATACCGTTTTAGAAATTGGTCTTACTCCAAACCGAGTAGATGCAGCTTCGCATTATGGAACGGCTAGAGATTTGAAAGCTCGTTTGAAACGTGAAATTTGTAAGCCAAGTGTTGAAGAATTTGATGCTTTAAAGAAAGAAATTAGCAAAGAAAAAGCTGTTCAAATAGAAATAAAAAATACAGAAGCCTGTCCAAGATATGCAGGTATTACTATCAAAAATGTAAAAGTTGCAGCTTCTCCAGCGTGGCTCAAAATGGCTTTAGAAAGTATTGGTCAGAAATCAATCAATAATGTGGTGGACATTACAAACTATGTTTTGCATTCTTTCGGTCAGCCTTTACACGCCTTTGATGCTGATAAAATTAAAGGAAATAAAATTGTAGTTTCTACGCTTTCAAATAAAAATGAGGACAAAACTGAATTTGTAGCCTTAGACAAAGAAAAGTATACACTTTCTGAAAATGATTTACTGATTTGTGACTCTGAGCTAAATCCTCTTTGTATGGCTGGTGTTTTTGGTGGTTTGGATTCGGGTGTTTCTGATGCTACGACGAATATATTTTTAGAATCGGCTTATTTTTCGCCTGATTTTGTTCGTAAAACTTCAAAAATTCATGACCTTTTTACAGATGCTTCTTTCCGTTTTGCTCGTGGAACTGACCCTAATACTATTCTGTACTCACTCAAATATGCAGCTTTATTGATTCAAGAAATTGCAGGAACAGAAGAAACCATTTTTAGCGAAGTTACAGATTTGTATCCTCAAAAAATTGAAAATCCAACTTTTGAAGTTTCTTACAATTATCTGAATACACTTATCGGAAATGAAATTCCAAAAGAAACTGTAAAGCGTATTTTGACTGATTTGGATATTGAGATTTTGAATGAAACTCATACTGGTACAGAGGATAAAATAACTGTTTCAGTTCCTACGTATCGTGTCGATGTGCTTCAACCTGCTGATATTGCAGAAGAAGTTTTGCGTATTTATGGATTGAATACTATTGATTTTCCACAGACGGCAGCAACGGATTATATTGCGCCTTCAATCTCAAAAGACCAAGAAATTCGTAAAAAAACGGCTGATATTTTGGTAGGAATGGGCTTTTCAGAAATGATGAATAACTCGCTTACTTCGTCAAATTACACAAAAGCAATAGGAACAGAATCAACAAGCGTAAAAATGCTCAATCCATTGAGTGAAGATTTGGACGTAATGCGTCAAAGTTTGCTTTTTGGAGGTTTGGAAAGCATCACAAGAAACTTGAACAGACAAGAAGAACTCATAAAAGGATTTGAGTTTGGAAAAGTTTATTCAAAAATAGAAGAGCCAAAAGACGACGAACACAAATACTTTGAAGAGTGGCAATTAGGTCTTTTCTTAGTCGGACAAACGCCTGTTTCTTGGAATGCAACAGCTACTTCTGTTGATTATTTTCAGCTTTCTAGTGTCGTTCAAAGAGTTTTAAAAGCTGTAGGTTTTGATATTTCTGATTTTGACCAAAATAAATTGAGTGAAGATAAAGAACTTCAATACGGTATCGAACTCACAAAAAGAACAGGAAAAGATAGCAGTCAGCAGATTTTGAAAATGGGATTGGTAAAGAAAAAATTGTGTAAACTAACAGAAACAAATGCAGAGGTTTTCTTTGCTCAAATTCGTTGGGAGGTTTTATTAAATCAAAAAATAAAACCAAGAGAATTTTCTGCGCTTTCAAAATTCCCTGTTGTGCGTCGTGATTTGTCTATCGTTTTGGACAAAAAAGTTTCTTTTGCAGAACTTGAAAAAGTAGCTCAAAAAACAGAAAGAAAAATTTTACAAAATGTTTCTGTTTTTGATATTTACGAAGGCGATAAAATTGAAGAAGGCAAAAAATCGTATTCTGTTGCATTCTCATTGCAAGACAAAGACAAAACACTAGACGAAAAAACAATCGAAAAAACGATGCAAAGACTGATTGCTGCTTATGAAAAAGAAGTAGGTGCTTTGATTAGAAAATAAGAATTTATGTAGCCGATAGCTTCCAAGCTGTCGAAATGATAACCAATAAAAAGAGAAATAATAGTTTTTAAAACTGTTATTTCTCTTTTTTATTGTACAGATTTCAGTTTCGGAAATTTATCAAAAAACCTAGTTCGTTTCCACAAAATTAGTGTCCAACTGTTTTCCTTTTGGATATTTGATGGTATATTCCAATTTGAATTTCTTAGAATCAGAAGCAGGAATTTCTGTATTCCAAATTACTTGACCTGTTCTAGAATTTAGCTCTCCACCACTCAGATTTTCTGTTTCTACCTCAATTCGGCTATCCATAGAAAGAGGAATTTGGTCTATAACTTTTACACTTACTTTGCGACTCAAATTATTTTTAATAATAATTTCAAAAGACTTTGATTCCTTTATATTTGAGCCTATGAATTTGCGTTTGTTTTTATCTTTAAGTGTAATTCTTTCAGCTACAATACGGCTATCTTTTCCCAACGAAACAGCTAATGTGTCGCCTGAATTTTGTGTATCAAGATAGGTTTTGCCTACAAATTTATTCTCAAAATAAATATTTACATCACCTGAAACAAGTTGATATTGTTGCCAATCTGAAAGGTTTGCCATCAAGAAACCTTCTTTGTTTTTTCCTGCAAAAACGGTGTATTGATAATCTGTTTCTACTTCCATTTTCGAAACTTCTACAAGCTGTTTTCTTCCGTCGGAAAGAATGGTATAAGGCAAACTAATTTCGAATTCGGCTGCTAGAGCTGTTTCTTTTACTGTGGTATAATCTGCAATAGAGGCTGATTCTTCTACTTCTATATCCTCATAATCTCCATCTCCCCAAGCTGCATCTGCTGTCGCACTCTCTTTTCTTTTGCGTGCATATTGATTTGTCTGCCCACTAGCATACCCAGTAACCACTACAGGCTGATAAATTTTCAAATGTTGAGCATAAAATTCAGGTATTTCGGTGCTTTGAGTTGGGTCTGCTGTCGATAAAGTTAGGTTTATATCTTTCCAATCAATTCCTGTAGTTTGGCTTACATGCGCTCTGTACGAAATTTCCATTGGTTCTCCCACCTCTTTCGCTCTCAAATCATAAATCGGATTCCAAGAAACATGTGTAACTAAATATTGCAACATAAATTCTACACTTACGGCAGATTTTGCCTCCAAACTCACAATTACTTCTCCAGCAGGAATATCAACTGCCAAATCAAAACTAGAGTTGGTACTTTGATTGAGCATGCGAGATAAATCACTTTGCAAACGATTGATAAGCAAATTATTTTCGACTTGTTCTTGATTGGTTTCTCTAATTTCTTTTCGAACTGTCGAAATCCTTTTTCTGATAAAATCTGCCATTGCAGCTAATTCTGTTGGAGTAAGTGGACGAGCATCACTACTAATTTTTTGATTACTTATTAAAAGAGCTTCTTCATTTTGTAAGATTTGTAAGTTATCAGAAAGTTCTTTTTGTGCTGTTCTAGCATTTTGAAGAGAATCTCTAATTTTTTCAGAAATTTTCCATGCTTGTGGATTTCTACGACTTGTAATAGTCGGTTGAACCGAAAAAATGGTTACTTGACTAGAATTAGCTAAAAGTTGAAAGCTATTTTCGATAAGTTTTGGGGAAAGTCCTGTAAAGATAATTTCGTTTTTACCTGCTTTCAAGTTTGCTTTTGCCGAGCGAGTAATTTGCGCTCTACTTCTAAATACAGTTACAGCTTCTATATTACTGGTTACAGGTTGAGAATTTTGGCTTTGAGCGAATGCAAAATTTGATTGCAGCGTAATAAAATAAATTGATACAATTAAAAATAAAGAGAGAACTAATTTGGAATTTTTCATAAGAAAGTAGTAGGTTAATTTTTTGAAAGGAATTGATTAAAATTTTAATCTAAAAACAAGAAAATCAAAAAAAAGCATAAAAACTAATTTTACGATTTTTAATAGAGAGATGCTAAGTATAGTTCTCCTAAATAATTTGTAGGTTTGTGCAAAAAAGTTATTATGTCCGAATTAAGTAAATAGACACCTGCCAAGGCAGCGAAGCTAATTTAAAATGGATAATTGATAATTACATAAAATATTGATTATCAAGTTATTACATTAAAAAATAAGATGCATTAATTTTGTACCATTACTCAACATGAGTGACATTTAAAAAAAGGCAA
>PFKD01000109.1 GCA_002784125.1 Flexibacter sp. CG_4_10_14_3_um_filter_32_15 | reverse complement strand
AAAATTTGAAAAATGTCACTCATATTAAGAAATCAAAAAATAGTTTTTAAATTACTAACTTGTAAAATTAAAATAAACTCTACTTCTACTTACTTAACTGCTTTATATTTTTTAGCTCTACTATGAAAAAATGGCTTTTGCTGCTATTTTTGGGATTTATAACGCTTACTTTTTCGTTTGCTCAAGTAAATAAAGCAGATAAAGAGTGGAATGAAACTGAGTTGATTTTTCTGTCTTCAGTAGAAGATATGAAACCGTATGACAAATTGATTCTTTTACTTAAAGATGGAGAAAATGAGTTAAATCAAAAACGGATTAGTTTGCTACAACAAAAAGTTAAGGATACTTCTGATACAGTCATAAAAATACGAATGTACTGGCTAGAAGCTCATGTTTTTGAAGATATTGGAAAGCGTGGAATTGCCCTAGAACGAAATCTTAGAGCATACAAATTAGCTAAAGATACTAATCTACTTAGAGAACGTGCCTTTTCTGCTAAATTTTTGGCAGGTAATTATATCAAACTTGGCTTAAAAGAACAAGCCATTATTTATGCCTTAGATGCTTCACAAATTTTCACAAAAATAGATGATAAATTCAATAAAGTAATTTTGCTTTATACCATAGGAGATATTTACTATAGTGTAGAAAATTATACAGAGGCTATAAAAAACTATAGTTATGGGTATAATTATGCTGTCAAAAATAATTTTTTGTGGGAACAACGCTATACAGCTAATAATTTGGGTGTCGCATACAGACAATTAGAGAAATTAGATTCTTCCCTTTATTATTATAGAATTGCCAAACAAATTGCTACACAAATGCAGGATACAATCGCATTAGCTTTAGCTACTGGAAATATTGGCGAAATTCTTTACAAGAAAAAAAATTACGGACAGGCTATTTATTTATTGGAAGAAGATGCGCAATTAAGCAATCAATACAAAAATTGGAGTAGTGCTGCCAATGCACTTGTCTTGTTAGGGCGAATTTACAGAGAAAGAAAGAACATCTCACGCTCTAGTTTTTATTTGGATAGTGCTTATAAAGTTGCTTCTCAAAATAAATTAAACAAAACAATGGCTTCTGTTTATGAAGAACAAGCGAAATTATTTGTAGAAAAAGATAGTTTCAAAATAGCTCTTTATTTAGAACGAAAAGCCAAACTAATTCGTGATTCTATTACACATCGTGAAATAGCTATCAATCTAGCAGCCATACAATCAGCCTTTGAAAACGGACAAGCACTTGCACAAGTAAAAATTTTAGAGAAGGAAAATGAAAATAAGCAAATCATAATCTTTGCAACCACTATCGGACTTTTTGCAGCCATATTTTTTCTAACACTTCTAATCTATCAAAATCAACAAAAAAAGCAACTTAATAAAAAACTGATAGAAAAAAATAAAGAAACTGCAAAGCAAAATATACAATTAATTACACAAAAAGAAAAAATTGCAGCTCTTAATCTTAACCTAAACCAGAAAGTAGAACAACGAACACAAGAATTAGAAAAAAGTGTAGAAAATTTGGCAGAAGTGAGACACGAACTAGATACTTTTATGTACAGAGCTTCTCATGATTTGCGTGCGCCTTTAGTACGTTTGGAAGGACTAAGTAATCTTTTGAAAATGGCCACAAAAGGACTAGAAAAGGATAGCAATATGCAGTATATCTACGAAGTTCATACCTATATAGAGCTATTTGATGCAACTCTCAAACAAATGGACACGATGCTCAGAAGGCTAATGCAGCTTCATGATTTGATAGAAGAAGACTTGTTTTTTACAGAAATAGATAATTTACAATTATTTGTAGAAGAGGCAAAAACAGCAGCTTATGATTATGCTTCTAACGGAATTTCTATCAAAACAAAAATGGAAGTACACTCGCCTCTTATTACAGATAAAAAATGGCTGCGTCTGATTATTATTAACTTGCTTCGAAACTCACTTATCTATCATAATCTGAATAACCAACCAGTCATTGAGCTTTTTATTAAAGTAGAAAAAGAACAAGTTTTAATAGAAGTAAATGATAATGGAGAGGGAATTCCTGCTGATTTATTAGGTTCTGTTTTTAATATGTTTGTTCGTTCTTCTGAACGTTCGATAGGAAGTGGTTTGGGACTTTATCTAGTCAAAAAAGCTGTAAATAAGCTAGAAGGAAGTGTTTTTTGTAATTCTACACCTTTTACACAAACTACTTTTTCTGTCTATATTCCAAATCAAAGTGCTGTTAGTCCGAATACTACAAAAGGAAATGATGTAAATGAAGTTTTTGTTTTTGCTTAAAAAAAACGGATTCAAACATCACTGCTTGAATCCATTTTGTTTTAAAAATCAAATTCAGAATTAATCATTAAATTCTACAAATTGATTTGATTTTTCGTGCCACTCTAAACCGTATTTATTCAAATCTTCCATAAATGGATCTGGATTAAATTCTTCCACATTATAAACGCCTGCCTTCATCCATTTTCCTTCCAACATCATTTTTGCGCCTATCATTGCAGGTACGCCTGTTGTATAAGAAACAGCTTGCGCTCCAATTTCTTTGTAGGTTTTGGCGTGGTCGCAGTTGTTATAAATGAAAAAATAAGCAGGTTTTCCGTCTTTTGTACCTCTGATATGACAACCAATAGAAGTTTGTCCTTCATAGTTTTCTCCCAAAGAAGAAGGTTCAGGCAAAACAGCTTTCAAAAACTGAAGAGGAACAATTTTTTGTCCTTGGTATTCTACTTCATCAATTCTAGTCATTCCGACATTTTCCAAAACTCTCAAATGAGTAATATATTCATCTGAAAAAGTCATCCAAAATCTAGCTCTTTTGAGTGACGGAAAGTTTTTGGTAAGTGATTCTAATTCTTCGTGATACAACATAAATGATTTTTTAGGTCCTACTTCTGGATAATTAATCATTCTATTTACTTCTAAAGGCTCTGTTTCTTTCCAATCGCCATTTTCCCAAAATTTTCCACGTTGTGTAATTTCACGAATATTAATTTCAGGGTTGAAGTTGGTTGCAAATGCTTTTCCATGACTTCCTGCATTACAATCTACAATATCCAAATACTCCATTCCATCTTTATCAAAATGATATTTGGCTGCGTGTGCCGTAAAAACGCCTGTAACCCCTGGGTCAAAACCACAACCCAAAAGAGCCATAATTCCAGCATCTTCGAAGCGTTTTTTGTATGCCCATTGCCAGCTATATTCAAATTTAGCTACGTCTTTGGGTTCGTAATTCGCTGTGTCCAAATAATGAGTTTTGGTTTCCAAACAAGCGTCCATAATTGGCAAATCTTGATAGGGCAGAGCCACATTTATTACTAATTTTGGTTCAAATTTTTTGATAAGAGCTACCAATTCTTCAACATTATCAGCATCTACTTTTGCTGTCTGAATATCTCTTCCTGTCAATTCTTTTACTTCTTTTGCAGCAGCTTCTACTTTTGGAAGTGTACGACTAGCCAACAGGATTTCAGAAAAAACCTCAGGCAACATCGCACATTTTTTGACAACCACATTGCCAACTCCACCAGCACCAATAATCAATACCTTACTCATAATACGTTTGTGTTTTTAGGTTTGAATAAATAGTTCGAATTCAATTTTAAAAATTATGATTCAAAGATATTAAATAAATTTAGAAGTCAGAAGTTAGATTTTAGAAGTAAAACCAATTTAATGACAAAAAGCATGATTTATAGAAATTCAAAAGTTAAATAGTTCAGAATTTAGTTTTTATAAGAATCTAAAAAGAACTTTTTAGGAATAATTTTAGTAAATTAGAATTCAAAACCGTACACTTTTTAATTAAAGTTGCAGCGCAACGTAACCTTTCTAGAACTGAAAGTCGGCGAAGCCAATTGAATGATAAAATAATGATTTTAGAGCAACAGAGTTGCGAAACCTTGTTGGCTGCACCCTAAAAGTTGCGCTACG
>PFKD01000037.1 GCA_002784125.1 Flexibacter sp. CG_4_10_14_3_um_filter_32_15 | reverse complement strand
ATTAAAAGATGCCAAAAATCGCCCAGAAGTAAAAGTAACTCCACCTTCTAATCGTATTTCTGATTATTTCGGAGTAAATGTTTTTAATGACAAAGCCATGCAACGCTATTTGTCTTCTACAACCTACAAAAACCTAAAAACAGCCGTCGAAAAAAGTCAGAAAATAGACGCTCGTCTTGCTGACGCTGTGGCTTCTGGAATGAAAGCATGGGCAATCGAAAACGGTGTTACGCATTATACACACTGGTTTCAGCCGTTGCGTGGAACGAGTGCAGAAAAACATGATTCTTTTTTTCGTCCGAATGCAGAAGGAACTCCTTTAGAAGAATTTAAGGGCTCAACCTTGGTTCAGCAAGAACCTGATGCGTCTTCTTTTCCGAGTGGTGGACTTCGTGTAACTTTCGAAGCTCGTGGTTATACAGCTTGGGACCCTTCTTCTCCTGCTTTTATTGTAGAGAGTGGAGGTGGAAAGACACTTTGTATTCCTTCGCTTTTTGTTTCTTATACAGGCGAGGCACTAGACCACAAAACGCCTTTGATTCGTTCTATTGATTTATTAAATCGTGCTGCAACCAATGTTTGTCGCCTTTTTGATAGAAATGTAAATAAAGTTACAATTACTTTGGGGGTTGAGCAAGAATTTTTTGTAGTGGACAAATCACTATTCTATGCTCGTCCTGATTTGGTTTTGGGTGGTCGTACTGTTTTAGGACATGCACCTGCTCGTGGACAACAATTAGATGACCATTATTTTGGTTCGATTCCTTCAAGAGTGAAAGCATTTATGCAAGATTTTGAAATTGAATCATTAAAATTAGGAATTCCGATTACAACTCGCCACAATGAAGTTGCTCCTGCACAGTTTGAATGTGCGCCACAATTTGAAGAAGTAAATGTAGCTGTCGATCACAACATGGTTTTGATGGACGTAATGAGCAGAGTGGCAGAACGTCATAATTTGAAAGTTCTTTTCCATGAAAAACCATTTCAAGGTGTAAACGGAAGTGGAAAACACAACAACTGGGCATTGAGTACAGACACAGGCAAAAATTTATTAGCTCCTTCTAATAAACCAAAAGAAAATTTACAGTTTTTAGCCTTCTTTGTAAATACAATTAAAGCCGTTCATGAACATGCCGATTTGCTTCGTGCAAGTATTGCTTCTGATTCAAATGATTATCGTTTGGGTGCAAATGAAGCACCTCCAGCTATTATTTCTGTTTTTGTGGGTTCTCAACTTGATAAAGTATTGAACGAATTAGAAGAAAATGCAAAAGTAGAAGTGGGCAAAGGAGATAATATGTACATCAAGTTAGGAATTGATAAAATTCCACCGATTTTGTTAGACAATACAGACAGAAACCGTACTTCGCCTTTTGCCTTTACAGGAAATAAATTCGAATTCCGTGCTGTGGGTTCTACTTCCAACTGTTCGCTTCCAATGATGGTTCTGAATACGGCAGTTGCTGACCAACTTACAAAATTCTATGATGAAGTAGAAAAAGCAGAAGCAGGTGGAGAAAAAAGAGAACTAGCTATCGTTAATGTTCTTCGTCGTTATATCAAAGAATCAAAAGCAGTTCGTTTCGAAGGAAATAATTATAGCGATGAGTGGGCAGAAGAAGCCAAAAAACGTGGTCTTTCAAATCTTCGCACTACGCCAGAAGCTCTTACTTCAAACCTTACCAAAAAAGGAAGAGAATTATTTACAGAAAATGCAATCTTGACAGAACAAGAAATTGAAGCTCGTCAAGAAATTCATTTAGAAAATTACTTGCACCAAGTTCAGATTGAATCTCGTTTAATTGGCGACTTAACAATCAATCATGTCATTCCTTCGGCAATGAAATATCTAGGAGATTTGACCGAAACTATCCACAAAATGCAAAAAGTTGGTTTGGAGGATGATTTGGAAATGATTACTGATACAGCTCGTAGAATTGCCAAACACGTCAATAAAGCTACTAAACTTGTCAAAGAAATGATAAACGAACGCAAAAAAGCGAATCTTTTGGAAACAGAAAAAAGTGCAGAAGCCTATTGTAACAAAATCAAGCCTTATTTTGATAAGATTCGTTATGAAACTGATAAATTAGAACAATATGTCGATGATGAAATGTGGCAAATGCCTAAATATCGTGAACTTTTATTTGTGAGATAATTTCTTGCTAATAAATAAAAAAGGAATTTGATAGATTTTATCAAATTCCTTTTTTTATTCGAAATAATTGAATATTTGTTCAGATTATCTAGCCAACGGATCTAATTGATTTTCTACATTTTTGACCCAATTTTGAGCAGCATCTATATCTTTGAAAAACTCATAAGTTAGTAGAATACCATTACCTCTATCTCCTCCTGTTTCTGAAGCTATGGATTTTGCAGACATTTCTGCAAATGCTCCTTTATCTAAAACAATCGCAGTAAAAGTATTTTTTGGAATAGCCTTTTGTATTCTTACTGACCAATCTTCAGCAAACCATTTTTGATCTGCTGGACTAAGAACAGACATTTTACGAGAGTCTGAAACCCATTTGCTCACTTGTTTTTCAATAGCAACCTCACCTGTCTTGTTCCATGCTTCTTGAAAGGCTGCTGATGTTCCAAATTTTTTGTACTCAAATAGTATATAGTTTCCATCCTCGTAATAAATTACTTTTGCAAATTTGTTGTCTAGGATAATCATAGTAAGTATGTTTTGTAGTTTTAAATAAAATTTCATTAAAAGTAGTCATTTGAACAAAAAAACCAAAATATACGACTATGCTTTTATTAGAAATAATGTAATAAATCAACATTTTATCTACAATTTACCAAGCTATTTTCTCTTTATTCAAAAAAGCTCCAATTCCTTTTTTACAATCTTCTGTCATTCTTGCTTTTGCATTGAGTTCGGCAGCATAACGGAGCGCATCAGGAATCGTTTTTTCCTGTACATCCAAAATAGCTTGTTTTGTTAATTTCATCGCTTCTCCAGAATTTGTATCACAGATATTCTGACAAAAATCTAAAACGGTTTGTTCTAAGTTTTCAGCTTCTACAATTTCGGTAACAATTCCATACTGTTCGGCTTTGTCGGCTTTGATAAGATTTCCAGAAATGAGTAAATGTCTTGCATGAGCTTCGCCAATTTTGCGAATCAGAAAATACATTACAATCGCAGGAACAAAACCAATCTTGACTTCTGTATAACCATATTTCGCCTTCGGAACAGAAAAAACAAAATCACAAACCGACACCAAACCACAACCACCAGCCAGTGCATGACCTTGTACTTGCGCCACAGTAGGTTTTGAAAGCATATAAATTTGTTCGTACAAATCTTTTAAAGAAGAAGAATCACCTAAATTTTCTTGATAAGAATTCGTTTGAAGTGTCTGTAAATATCCCAAATCTGCACCTGCACAAAAAACATCGCCTTCTGCCTTCAAAACTACAATTTTCACGTTTTCATCATTTTCTGCCTTAGAAAAGTTAGTTTTGAGTTCTTCTACCAATTCATCACTAAAGGCATTTCTTTTTTTTGGACGATTGAGCGTAATAAAAGCAATTCGGTTTTTGACTTCGTAGTTGGTGTACATTTTTTGTTGGATATTGGGAATTAGGATTTGGGAAATGGGAAATACGATTTTATTTTTCTTGTCTAACTTTTGAAGGATTAAAGATAAAATGAATTTTAGTTTAATCAAAAAGTTTGCATCAAAAAACCCTAAGGGTAGGGTGTTTATAATTTGGTTATTTTTTCGGACAGTTTTCGTTCAGTTTTCAATCTAAAAATAGATGTTTAAAAAACACACACTTTGGAAATAGCAGTAATAATGTTTAAATTGATATAGGTTAAAACGACACTAATATTTAATTGATAACAATCTTATTTTCAGAAGGTTATGAGTTTTTAACTTTTATCAAAATAACTAAAATTTCAAAATAATGTGATTTAGACCTAAAATTTTTATGGAACTTTTATTTTTTTTCAGTTGAAAAAAAATCATAAAACTGTACGAAGAATTTTTGAAATTATAAACACCCTACCCTTAGGGTTTGATATTTATGAATTACAGAAAATCTAAGCCGTTTCTAAATTACCTTGAACAGTAACTTCAATTTTATTTCCATTTTCATCTTTGATTTCATCTTTTTCTACTTTCAAATTATCGATGATAAACTCTTGACGTTCACGAGTATTTTTGCCCATGTAATAGGTCAGAAGTTCAGAAATAGACGTTGATTTATTCAAAATAACGGGTTGAAGTCTCAAATTTTCATCTATAAACTGTCCAAATTCGTCAGGTGAAATCTCTCCCAAACCTTTGAATCGTGTAATTTCGGCTTGTTTGCCTAGTTTATTGATAGCCGTTTGTTTTTCTTCTTCTGAATAACAATAAATAGTTTCCTTTTTATTTCGAACTCTAAATAAAGGCGTTTCCAAAATATGTAAATGTCCTTTTTTGACCAAATCAGGAAAGAAATGCAAAAAGAAAGTCATCATAAGTAGTCGAATGTGCATTCCATCAATATCGGCATCAGTCGCCAAAACAATTCTATTAAAACGAAGTCCGTCCAATCCATCTTCAATATTCAGAGCGTGGAATAAAAGATTGAATTCTTCATTTTCATAAACTACTTTCTTCGTCTGACTAAAACAGTTCAACGGCTTTCCACGAAGTGAAAAAACGGCTTGTGTCTGTACGTTTCTAGCCTTGGTAAGACTTCCACTTGCAGAATCTCCCTCCGTAATAAAAATAGTTGTTTGTCTTTTTATTTCCTCATCGCCTTTGTTATCGTCAAAATGAACACGACAATCACGTAGTTTTTTATTGTGAACACTTGCTTTTTTGGCTCTTTCGTTAGCAATTTTTTTGATACCCGAAATTTCTTTTCGCTCTCTTTCTGATTGCAAAATTCGCTTCAAAATTGCATCTGCAACCGTCGGATTTTTGTGTAAATAATTATCTAATTCTCTTCTAAGAAAATCATTGATAAAATGACGAACACTAGCCGAATTTGGGTCTGGAGAAATATTTTGAGAACCTAATTTTGTCTTCGTTTGTGATTCAAAGACAGGTTCTTGAACTTTCACTGCAATCGCACCAGCTATTGACTGGCGAATATCCGAAGCATCAAAGTTTTTACCATAAAAATCACGAATGGTCTTTACCATTGCTTCTCTAAAAGCTGCCAAATGCGTTCCTCCTTGCGTAGTATATTGTCCGTTTACAAACGAATAATAATCTTCTCCGTAGTCGTTGGTATGACTAAAAGCGACTTCAATATCCTCTCCTTTTAAATGAATAATTGGATAGCGCAATGATTCTTCATTTACTTTTCTCATCAAAAGGTCATATAATCCTTTATTAGAAAAGAAATTTTTACCATTATAATTTATGGTAAGACCTGCATTCAGAAAGGCATAATTCCAAATCTGCTCTTCCAAATATTCAGGAATAAAACGGTAATTTTTGAAAATAGAATTATCTGGTTCGAAGACTACAAACGTTCCATTTTTTGCATTTTCATCAACAATCGGATGGTCATTTTTTAGATTTCCTTGATGAAATTCAGCTACTTTTGATTTTCCTTCTCGTGTAGATTTTACGCTAAAATGAGTAGAAAGGGCATTGACAGCCTTTGTACCAACACCATTGAGGCCCACCGATTTTTTGAAGGCTTCTGAATCGTATTTTGCACCTGTATTGATTTTGGAAACACAATCGATGACTTTTCCGAGTGGAATACCACGCCCAAAATCACGAACAGAAACTCTATGGTCTTCTATTTTGATTTCGATTCGTTTTCCGTGTCCCATCACAAATTCATCGATGCAGTTATCGACAACTTCTTTTACTAAGACATAAATTCCGTCGTCCTGTGCCGAGCCATCGCCTAACTTTCCGATATACATACCAGGGCGAAGACGTATGTGTTCACGCCAATCTAGTGAACGTATGCTGTCTTCATTATAGGTTGAGTTTCCAGTAGATTCTGTATTTTGAGCCATATTATATATAAATTGCTATATTTTATCTTTATTTTTTTATATTTTATTTCAGAATTGCGAATTTACTTCCCTTCTTAGGAATCAAATATCTTGCAAAGATGACTAATTTTTTGAGTAAAATTAAGTATCAGTCGGATTTTTATTCTTAAAACTCTACAAAAATGCTAATTAATTTAGCAAAAACCAAATTTGTTTTCAATAAAAAATTTATCAAAAACAAATTCTTCTACTCAATTTTGATTAAAAAATCTTAAATCCCCCTTTTCTTATTCTTTAAATCAACAAATTATGAATATCTCTATTATATCTACCTTCTAATTCTGAAAAGTCCATAAAAAGAATGTATTTTTGTGGTTTACATTGAAATTACTCCAGTTATTTATTTAATTGGTTTATTATCTATGGCTTATTATTCATTTTTTAATAAGCAGCTTATAAAAAAATACTGAAAATTATTTATTATGTCAATTTAATTATTGGGTAATATAACAAAGTTATGTTTTTATTTTTGGCTTGATAAATCAAAACTCTGTCATAGTGATTTATCAAATTGAAATAAGAAATGCAATTCTACTACACAACCAATTATTGATAGTTATAACTGTTATTTAATGAGAAATACTATTATTTTTTCAACAAAATTTATTTGTTTATTTTTTCTTTTATCTTCTTTATTCTCCTGTGCAGGTTATCAAAACAACATTCTTTTTCGTACAGGAGAAGACTTTGATAATAGTGCTTTTGACAAAGTAAAAGCAGAGGCAGAACAAAATTATCGCCTTGCTCCTTTTGATTATATTACCCTTCAAGTTTTTACCAATGAGGGTGAAATTATGATTGACCCTTCAGGAGATTTTGGAGAAGAAGTTACCGACGGAGGTGGAGTAATAACACAAAATCGCAATCAATTTGAAACTGATATATCTGGAATACCTACTGGTAATTTAGGAGGAGTAGGTGTTGTTGGTGGTGGAGTAGGAGGTTTTTTACGTAGGTATTTGATACAAGAAACGGGTGAAATCGTTTTGCCTATGATTGGAAAAACTAAACTTGCTGGACTTACTCTCTATCAAGCCGATAGTTTATTGGCAGAAAAATTCAGTAAATTTTACGAAGAACCTTATGTTGTTACTCGTTATATCAATAAACGTGTTATGGTTATGGGTGCAATGGGAAATAAGGTGATTACACTTACTAATGAAAATATGACACTTTTAGAGGTACTTACTTTAGCAGGAAATTTTGATAATAATACTAGAGCAAACAAAATTCGTCTTATTCGCAATGCAAGTACTGGCACTCCTATCATGAAAAATATTGATTTGAGTACATGGCAAGGGTTGCAAAACGCCGAACTTATCATTCAGCCCAACGATGTTGTTTATGTAGAACCTCGTCGTCGTGTAGGCTCAGAGTTTTTGGCTGATTTTGCTCAAGTAGCCTCTGCTATTGGTAGCTCTGTAACACTTATACTTACTATCCTGTTGATACAAGATAGATTTTCTAACCCTTGATTTTTTTATACCTTAACACGAATTAAATAGAATTATTTTAATAGATTAAATGAGCGACTTCGACGAAAATCCATTTATTAATCCTGCACAAGCAGCCGACGCTTCTAATGAAGAAAATTTTTTAGCTGATTTTGATGTATCCAAACTTATCCGAGTAGTCAAAAAAAAGCTGATTTATGTTATTTTTTTATTGATAATCTGTGTAGTAGCATCTTGGATAGTATTAAGATATACAAAACGTGTATATAGTTCTTCTTCTACTTTAAAATTAGAAATGAAAGGAACTTCGGAATTACTAGGAAGGGGTATTTTTTCTAGTGATGAGAATGTAACCAACTTTTTAGTAGGCGAAATAGAACTAATTCTTTCTCGCTCAGTATATGAAGAAGCTGTAAAACGGCTTGATTTGAATATAAGTTATTTTGTAAAAGGACGCTGGTGGTTCAATTATTTTGAACGTTTTCAAGATAGTCCTTTTGAAGTTACTGAGTATGAAGTTTATGATGCTTCTTTTTATAACCGTCATTTAGACATACAGATTATAGATGAAGAAGAATTTGTACTTACCTACCAAACAGCTACAGGTGAAGATTTTAGTAAAATATACAAGTTTAATACTCGCATTAAGAATCAATATTTTAAACTCATTATTTCATTGAGTGATACATTTGATAAATTAAAATCTACCTCAGATAGCTATTTTTTCACTCTAAACAGCCCCGAATATCAAATAGCTTATATAGCTTCTTCTTTGAGAGCAAATGTATTAAATCCTAAGGCTTATACAATACAAGTTTCATTTACAGATAATAATCCTTACAAAGCAGCTATTGTTACTAATACAGTAGTAGATATTTATTTCGAAAAAACATTAGAGAATAAGAATAAAGTATATAGACAAACTATAAATTATTTAGAAGATCAGGTAAGAATTGTACAAGATAGTTTAGAAAGAATTGAGAAAAGAATTGATAACTACAAACAAGAAAATGGCATTACCAGCCAAAAGCCTGAAGAGTATCAAGCTCTAGTGCAAAATATATTAAACGATATTAGAGAGCTTCAAGAGAAAAGAGTAGAAATGGATAATGAACTAAAATTATATAGAGAAATATCTACTCTATTAGAAGATGACTCTACACTTCTAGTCGCTCTTACATACTCATCTATGCTTAAAGATACTAATTTAAAAAACAGGATAGAAAAAGTGTATGATGAAGAAAAAGAGAAAAAATTTATGTTAGATAGGCTTACCAAACAAACGGCAGCCTATCAGCAAAAAGAAAAAAAGATAGAATTACTCAAAAAAGAAGTAGATAAATTTATTACACTCAATCAACGCATGATTTATGAGCGACTCAGCGAGATAGCCATAAATATATATAAATTACAGAGTTCAATTCCTTCTTCTGCTAGTCAAATAGATTTAGAACTCAAAAAAATGATGCGCTATCAAGATTCTTATCAACAAAATTATAGTATTTTGTTAGGAAAACTTATAGAAACAAGCATTACCATGGCAGGAACAGTTACTAACTATCAACGTCTTGCTACTGCAATTCCTGGTACGACACCTATTTATCCTGAGCCTCAACTTTTTTATATCTATGGATTAGGAGCTTGGTTAGCTTTATCTGTTTTATTAATTGGACTTACTTATATAAGACAAAATAAAGTTGATTCACTTCCTGAGCTTGAAAAACTATCTAGTGTTCCTATCTTGGGAATGGTTCCGAAGTATAATAAACCTATGGATTATTCTCAACTTATCATCCACAAAAAACCAAAATCAGCTATTAGTGAATCTTTTCGTTCGCTACGTACCAACTTGGATTTTATGGGTAATATCTCAAATGATACAATAATTTCAGTTACTTCAACTACAAGTGGAGAAGGAAAAACCTTTATTGCTGTTAATTTAGGAGGCATTATTGCTCTATCACAAACAAAAGTAGTACTATTAGATTTGGATTTGAGAAAACCAAAAGTACACTTGGCTTTTGGAGTAGAAAACACAAGAGGAATGAGCACGCTTTTAATAGGAAAAACTTCTATTGATGAAGCTATAAATCATAGTGAAATTCCTAACTTTGATTTTATTACAGCAGGGGCGCAACCTCCTAATCCTTCAGAACTCATTATGAGTGATGAATTTAAGGATTTACTCAAAGAACTCAAGCTACGTTATGATGTTATTGTATTTGATATGCCTCCTGTTGGGCTGGTTACGGACGGAATTATAGCTATGCGTTTAGCCGATTTGCCTATTTATGTAGTACGAACAGAGTATTCTCAACGTTCTTATGTAAGAGGAATAAACCGTTTACACCAAGTACAAAACTTCAAAAAACTATCTATTATCCTCAATGCTGCCACAAAAAGCACAGGAGCAGGTTATGGATATGGATATGGGTACGGCTATGGATATGGGTACGATTATGGATACGGATATTATGATGATGACGACGAAAAAATATCTTTATTCAAAAAAACCAAAAAATGGTGGATTAAATTAAGGAGAAAACTAAGCAAAAAATAAAAAATGATTTCATTATTTAGAAGAAAAACCAAATCGTATGGCAATGTATTGCCAATTACAGTAGATATGCACTCACATCTCTTGCCAGGTATAGATGATGGTTGTAAATCTTTTGATGAATCTATCGAACTGATCAAGGAATTGGTTGATTTGGGTTACAAAAAACTTATTTGCACTCCCCATATTATGGGTGATTTTTATAGAAATACACCTAAAATTATTCTAGAAAAATTAGATCAACTCAATGATATTATTAAACAACTAGGGATAAATATAGAACTAAGAGCTGCAGCAGAATACTACTTGGACGAGTCTTTTATAGAAAGAATTCGCAAAGAAGAAAAGTTACTCTGTTTTGGCAAAGAAAAATATGTTCTTTTCGAAACTTCGTATATGAATGCATCTCCTCATATCGAAAATACAATTTTTATGTTGCAGTCTTTGGGCTATACGCCTGTCCTTGCACACCCAGAACGTTACGTGTATCTATTCGAAAATTATAACAAACAACTTCATAAACTACATGACAAGGGCGTTTTGTTTCAAGTAAATATCAATTCTCTTTCAGGGTATTATTCTCGTCCTTCCAAAAAAATAGCTGAATATCTTATTGATGAAGATTTAGTCAGTTTCTTAGGAACAGACATGCACGGAAAACGTCATTTTGAATCCTTATTAAAAAGTAGAGAAACAAATCATTATAAAAAAGCTCTATCTCAAGAGTTGCTCAACAATAAACTTTTGGAAGAATAGGAATCAAAAAAATTATATTTCTGTCAGCTTGAGTATAAATGCTTTCGCTTTTCAATGATAAAAATTCGTAATTCATAATCTATAACTCATAATTGACTAATGGCAATTCGTAATTGAATAACGATTTATGTATATTTGCACCAACATTGTGTCTTTTTATAAAAAAGATTCCTATCAAAAAATCATTTCATACAATTATTAAAATAGAAAATTTTTTATGAGCAAAAATATAATTACCATCGAAAACGGCAATCTTCATGTACCTGAAAACCCCACACTTCCTTTTATTGAAGGTGATGGAATAGGAGCAGACATTTGGAAAGCATCACAAGCTGTTTTTGATGCTGCTGTTGAAAAAGCATACGATGGCAAAAGAAAAATAAATTGGAAAGAAGTATTAGCTGGAGAAAAAGCATTTAATGCGACTGGAAACTGGTTGCCATCTGAAACTTTAGATGCATTCAGAAAATATTTAGTGGGCATTAAAGGTCCTCTTACTACTCCTGTCGGTGGTGGTATTCGCTCACTTAATGTAGCTCTTCGTCAAGAATTGGATTTGTATGCGTGTTTGCGTCCTGTTCGTTATTTTAATGGTGTACCTTCTCCAGTAAAACACCCAGAACGTACAAACATGGTTATCTTTCGTGAAAATACAGAAGATATTTATGCAGGAATTGAATTTATGGCAGGAACAGCAGAAGCTGATAAAGTAAAAAAATTCCTAATAGAAGAAATGAATGTGAAGAATATTCGTTTCCCTGAAACTTCTTCTATTGGTATCAAACCTGTTTCGGAAGAAGGTACAAAACGCCTTGTTCGTGCAGCTATCAAGTATGCAATCGCTCAAAAACTTCCTTCTGTAACCATTGTTCACAAAGGAAATATCATGAAATTTACGGAAGGTGCATTCAAAAACTGGGCTTACGAACTGGCTGAACAAGAATTTGGAGATAAAGTATATACGTGGCAACAATACGACCGTACAAAAGAAGCTAAAGGAGAAGATGCAGCAAATGCAGAACAAAAAGCAGCATTAGATAGTGGAAAAATCCTAGTAAAAGACTCTATTGCAGATGCTTTCTTACAACAAATTTTGCTTCGTCCGTCTGAATATTCAGTAGTGGCTACGCTTAACCTTAATGGCGACTATATTTCTGATGCTTTAGCTGCTATCGTTGGTGGTATTGGAATTGCACCAGGTGCAAATATCAATTATGTAGAAGGTTCTGCTATCTTTGAAGCGACTCACGGAACAGCTCCAAAATATGCAGGTTTGGATAAAGTAAATCCATCTTCTTTAATTCTTTCAGGTGTAATGATGTTTGAGTATATGGGCTGGCAAGAAGTTGCTGATCTTATCACGCAAGGATTAGAAGGAGCTATAAATTCTAAACGTGTTACTTACGATTTCGAAAGACAAATGGAAGGAGCAACTCTTGTTTCTTGTTTTGGTTTTGGACAAGAAATTATCAAAAACATGAAGCCTGTTATAGCATAAATAATTTTATTTTTGTAATTCAGAAATTTGAATATCATCTAATTTATTAAGTTTGATACAATTTCTGTAACTTTATAGCGATACATTTTACCAACTAATCTAATATTTTAGTAAACGGAAAAATGTATCGCTATTTTTTTAATCTGTCTATTCTAAATAATCTATACTAATAAATAGAAGTTATTTTAATATTCTAACTTCTAAATTCTAACTTCTAAATTTCTTAAACTATGCGTTTTTCTTTTTTAACTATTCTTGTTTGTGCTTTATCTATCTCTTTATTTTCTTGTAATTCAACTACAAAAACAGAGGGAGAAACCAATGCTGATTCTGTAAATACAGCAGAAACTACTCCTCAATCAGAAACTAGCAATACAGAAACAACTGTTGAATTTTCTCCTGATGATGCCAATAAAGAAGGTGGCTTTTTTAATGTCTCTTTAGGTAACGAAAAATCAACTGTCAGAACCAACCTTGCTGATAATGGTCTTTCTATGGATAAAGACAATGGCGTAACTTATATCATGGCAGGAAATACAGAAAATAATCTTAGTATTGATTTAAAAGGAGGAACATCTGGAGAATTTCCGATTGGAAGTGAAGATGAACGTTCAGCAAACGTAAATATTACACTCACAACTACTTCAGGAAATATGAGTGGTTCACTCACAAAAGGAACTGTAACCATCACAGCATTAGACGAAGAAGCAGGAACAGCAGCAGGAGAATTTTTAGGAAACACAGCCGATGGAAAAGAAGCAAAAGGAGAGTTCAAACTCAACTTAAAGAAAATGTAAAAATGTAGGGGACGCTTTAGCGTCCCTTTTTTATATTCTAAATAAGAAAAGGCAAGCCTTTTCTCTACTTTTTACTTAGGAAATTGCATCGTCAAACAATGCAAAGAACCGTGCTGACGAATGATAGGCAAACAATTTATACCAATGATTTCTCTATTAGGAAAGGCTTTTTTGATTTGAGAAAGTGCTAAATTATCTAAATCTCTATTTTCATAAGTAGGAACTAAAACAGCTTCATTAATTATCAAAAAATTAGCATACGTAGCTGGTAAACGACGATTATCTTCCTCATGATACGCAGCAGGTGCAAAAGGCAAAGGAATTAATTTACAGGAATTGTTATTAATTGTTTTTAGATTTTTGAGTTCATCCTCCATTTTTTTCATAGATTCATAATGAGAATCTGATTTATCTGTTGGAGGAGCAACATAACAAATTGTATCATTCGGACACAAACGAGCCAATGTATCAATATGTGCATCTGTATCGTCGCCTTCCAATGCGCCATGTTCTAGCCACAAAATACGTTCAGCACCAAAATAACTTTTAACTTTCGTTTCTATTTCTTCTCTTGAAAAATTAGGATTTCGCTCTTTTGACAGAAGACACTCAGAAGTCGTCAAGATTGTACCTTCGCCATCAGATTCTATTGAACCTCCTTCCAATACAAAATCTATTTTTTCTACTTTGTATTTCAAATAATTTTCTTTTTTTAAATTTTGAGTAATCAAGTTATCTTTTGTAGCCTCAAATTTATTTCCCCAGCCATTGAAAGTAAAATCTAAATGGATTTTTTCCTCTTTGTCGTTATTTTTTTCAAAAACTGTTATTGCTCCATGGTCTCTTGCCCACGTATCATTCGAATCTATTTCTACAAAAGTGATTTTATCAAACTGTTTTTTATCCAAATTAATAAATAATTTTTCAGTTTCAGATTTATCTTGACAAACCAAAAGTACATTTTCAAAACGTGTAATTTGAGTTACAATTTCGATAAAAACAGGCGTTACAAGCTCCAAATCATCTTTCCAATCCGAATTTTGATGAGGAAAAGTAAGTTGAACATAAGATTGTTCTTCCCATTCAGCAGGAAGACGACGAGAAATAGTAGAAGAGATTTGTATCATAGATGAATGATAGTTTGGATAATACTGTTTAGTTGATACAAAATAAAACAATTTTTACAAGAAATTGCAAATAACCTTTACTCTAAAAATTTGTTTATGATAAATTAAACAAACAAACAGTCGAAATTTATAAAAATAGCCATCTCATTGCTTTAACTAAAATCGACAATTATTTTGTTAATGATTTTTGGAATAAAGTTAAACAATTTATATATTTGTACTGTTGTATAAGTACATTAAGAAATTAACACCATTCTACTTCACTCTTTACTCTTCCAAGCCCAAAAACTTGAAGAACTTTTTTTGAAAGAAGCAAATAGACAAAAAGTAGTAAAGAATCATTGTTTTCCTGATTGAATAGAAAAAGGCTCTTACATTTTGTAAGAGTCTTTTTGTTTTTTCATAAAAAAACATTCTCCAAAAAATGCAATCTTTTTCAAACCTTACATAAAACTCCAAAAATCAAACCTTTATTTAAAGATTGTATAGCTATATCAAATTGTATTATTTCGTTATTCATTGGATTATTTTAAAAAAACAATAACAAAAATTTCTACAAAAAAGTATTTGTTTGGATAGTCCAAAAAATAATTCTTGACTTGTATTATATTTATTTACGTACTTTGCATTGTAATTCTAGTCTTACAACATTATATATTTCAAATCATTATTTAATTTTGTTATTATGTTTAATAAACAATTCAAAACAATTCAAAACAATTCAAAACAATTCAAAACAATTAAAAACAATTAAAAAAAGTAGTTAATTTTACTTTAATTTTAGCCTTATCTTTAGGTATTTTTGCTTGTACTCCTTCTGAATCTGTTGAAGAAATCACTTCACAAGTTAGTATAGAAAAAAAGATACAAACAAAAGAGCAGAAAGAATTAGCAAATCAAAAAGCTTCAAATACCTTTATATACAAAGGTAAAGAAATTACTGAAGCAGAATATGAAGCTTTAGGGGATGAGGTTCTTGCTATTGCTGGTTTGAGAGATGAATATACGCAATATGTGTTTGAGAATCGTGAAGAAGCTATCAAGTGGGTAGATTCTTTTGGAGAAAAAGGAGAAGAACTTTCTAAGAAAATTAGAGTAAGTGGTATCTTAGCAGACTTTGCAGAAGCAAACAACATAGAAGAAGAGTTTGAGAAAACAGGAGAAATCCCAAAAGCCTTTACTGATTTTCAAAGTGCAACATTCTTAAAATACTATGGTGTAGATTTTAGTGATAACAGAGCAGAACGTACAGAAGGGGTAGGGTTTATCTATGACGATTGTTATTGGACAGGAAGAACAGGACTTGTGTATGAACCTAGAGCAGTTTTGTGGAGATTAGATAGAAAGGTTTCTTCTTATAGTGTTGCATTCGTTTCTTGGCTTGCCTTCCATGATAAAAGGTTTTATCGTGGTAAATCTATATGGTTATGGATTCCCAATTTCGAAAGAACATTTTGTGATTATTATACAGGATGGAATAACAGAGCTCGTTCTTTGACTACTCTTATAGCTATATAAATTTTCATATCAAAGCCTTTACTTTTAGTAAGTAAAGACTTTTACTTGAGCTAATTTCTTACTTATGAAAAAATTAATTTTTACCTTACTTTTCTTTTTGAGTATTTCTATTATAAAAGCTCAAAAGATAAAATACGACTCTGTTTATTTTGACAAAGGCTCTAACCTAATAGAATATCATTTTAATCCTGTTTATTTTGGATATTTAGGAGGGCAGACTTACTTTTGGGGATTTGAGCATAGAATAGGCTATCAACATTATATAAAACCTAGATATTCACTTCGTTTTGGTTCTCGTTACATGTATATAGAAGGTACTGACGAATTTCCTCTATATGCTTCAGGTATTACTTTTCAAGTAGGACACCAATATCAACTCTTCAAACGCCGACGTTCACCTTTTTATATTTCTCAATTATTTGTTTACTCTTTTTTTAAAGAAAAAGAAGTAAATGAGCCAACTCATGTACTAGGTACTACATTTTTATTTGGTTTTTCAAGTCCTTTGTTTGAAAAATGGGGATCTGAAAAATGGTATATTAATCTAGAGG
>PFKD01000006.1 GCA_002784125.1 Flexibacter sp. CG_4_10_14_3_um_filter_32_15 | reverse complement strand
TTTGTTCAAAAATACACTTTTCCTAAGTCTCCAATATTTTTATAGTATAAAACTTTTTAAACACAGTACTATACTGCAATTATTAAAAATGTCTAGTAGTATGATAAAAAATCTCAAACAGTCATCTCAAATAGCAACTGTACACTAATCATTAATTCTATTTTCTACCAATAAGAATACAATACTCTTCAGGTTTTTCGACACGAAATTGCAATATATTTTGAGATTCTAAATAGCCACGAATGAGTTTTTGATTAAAATCTTCTGGAAAAGTAAGAATAATAAAACGCTTCGTAACTCTGACAAGCTCTGGAAGGGCTTCCATTAATTCGTCTTGAGTTTCGAAACCATCTGTACTCGTAACGACATCAAATTGATTGCTTGGGTAGCCTTGAAGTTTTGGAAAAGGTAAGTTTGTTTTTGTAGAAAGAGTCGTAAACCCTCCTTTATGTAAATTTTTGACACGTGCTACCTGCTGCTCGTCCATAGATAGAGCAATAGTAGGTAAATAATGAAATTCATCTACTAATTTCCAAATAAAATCAGTTTGTTGTTTTTCCAAATTCAATACTTGGTCGGGCTGTACACCACGCAAAACCCCAAAAAGTTTGTCTAAATAAGGAGCTGCATCTTGTTTTTTTAGAAAGTCTAATTCAAGTTTTTTTTCTTCTCCCAACTTCACAAGCTCGTGCTTTTCTTCAAGAATAAGGTCTTCTAAAGGTTTTTTGAAATAAGTTTGTGTGGATGAAGAATTATCTAACTTACCACGGATATAAGCAGCCGTAAGTTGAAGATAATAAGTTGAAGGAACTTGGTCTGGAGTTGATGAAAACGGATTTTCCACGTAATACTATTTTTATGTAATTAATGCTAAGGATAGATAAATGTTAAAAGTAGAGTGTCTTTTTTAATACTTATTCAGAATAAAATCATAATTTTGAACTAAAAGTGAGTGTAACTAATTATTTTTGAAAATATAAAATCAAGCTATCGGTTTTACGACAGAATTTCTATGTTACCTATTTTGTCTTAGTTACTTCAAATATACTCTCTTTTTGTAAGTTGTCCTAATAAAGTACGACAAAATAGAATATTTAGATTCACAAAATTAGTTGTCGATACAATAAATTTTATATTTACTTCTCTTTTGTTATTTATATAAATACTTCTGTCCTTTGATAAAACTTTTTAGTAGAAATAGAAGTTAAGGCAGACCAAAAGAATTTGTTTTTATCTCAAATAAAATTGTCAAATCTGTATTTTTTATAGAAGTATAGATTTCATCAACTATGAAAAACGCAGAACAACAACTCACACACCTTCAAGAACTTTTACGCATCGAAAAACGAGAAGATGCAGCACAATATCAATTAAAAATTGTACAAGCACCATTAGCCAAACGCAGAAAAGATGGTTTGTGTTGGTTTCCTGTTGCCATAAATGATGAATTTGTAGGCTTAGGAGGAAGATGGAATATTGATATCGAACGAACAAACGACAAAGGACAACCTCATCAGCTCAATGTAGGAAGTATAGTTACTGTTTTTGAGCAAAAAAATGGTTTAGAAAGTGACAAAACAAATGGAGTTGTCAGTAAGGTAGAAAATGATAGAATGAGAATTGCTCTCAATAGTGAAGAGATTCCAAACTTCTTGGAAAATCAAAGTAATAGCATTGGTGTTTATTCAGCTTTTGATGATTCGACGTATCGTGAAATGAATTATACTATTGAAAAAGTAAAAAATGCCAAAAATGACCGTTTAGAAGAATTTAGAGAACTATTTTTAGGAGAAAAAGAACCTACTTTTGATAAACTAGAAGAAGAAAAAAATGAAAATATAACTTTTGAACACGAAACAAATAATTTAAACGATTCACAGAAAAAGGCTGTTCAGAATATCCTTGCAGCACAAGATATAGCCATCATTCACGGCCCCCCCGGAACTGGAAAAACGACGACTTTAGTAGCTGCCATTGTAGAAACATTGAAGACTGAAAGGCAAATTATGGTTTGCGCTCCTAGTAATACGGCTGTCGATTGGCTAACTGAAAAACTAAATGCTCAAAATGTAAAAGTAACACGATTAGGACACCCAGCACGAGTAAGCGACACACTAGAACACTTGACTTTAGATGGAAAAATAGAAAAACATCCAGACTATAAGTATTACAAAAATATGCTCAAACAGTCTGAACAAATGCGTAGAAAGGCATTAAAATTTAAACGAAATTTTGGAAAACAAGAACGAAACGAACGTCAGCACATGCTTCGTGATGCAAAACGTTTGAAACAAGATGCACTCAAATTAGAAGAATATATTTCAAAACATGTCTTAGAAAATTCACAGGTTTTGGCGTGTACATTGGCAGGTTCGGCTAGTTATATGCTCAATCATCGGACTTTTTCGACGCTTTTTATTGATGAGGCTGCACAGGCTTTGGAGGGCGCAACTTGGATTCCAATTTTGAAAGCAAACCGAGTAGTTATGGCAGGCGACCACCAACAATTACCACCAACAATCAAATCTTTAAAAGCAGCTAAATCAGGTTTGGAAAACACACTTTTTGAAAAAATAATCAAAAAACATCCTCAATCAGCACACATGTTGAGCGTTCAGTATCGTATGAATGAGCAGATTATGGAGTTTTCGAATCAAAAATTTTATAAAGGAAATTTAAAGGCTTTTGAAACAAATAAAAATCATGTTTTGTATCAAAATCTTGCGCCAGTTGAATTTGTAGATACGGCAGGTTGTGGTTTTTCAGAAATTCAAGATGAAGAAACATTGAGCCGTTACAATCCAAAGGAAGCAAAATTAGTAGTTTCTCATTTAGAACGACTCTTTGAAGAAATTTTACAAAAAATAGAAACCAAAGAAATAGAAAACCCAAAAGAATTTATTGATAATTTCTCGGTTGGTGTTCTTTCTACTTACAAAGCACAAGTTTATTTGTTACGAGATTTGATTCGCAAAAATGACCTTTTGACTAATTATTTTAATCAAATTACAATTCATACCGTTGATGGTTTTCAAGGACAGGAACGAGAAGTCATGTATATTTCGCTCGTTCGTTCGAATGAAAAAGGCGAAATCGGTTTTTTGAAAGATTTGCGTAGATTCAATGTAGCCATTACACGAGCGAAAAAACGTCTTGTTGTTTTTGGAGATTCGGCTACTTTGGGTTCTGATGAGTTTTATAAAGACTTTTTAGATTACGCAGAGTCTATTGAAGCCTATAAAAGTGCTTGGGAATATATGGTGTAGAACACTCTTTAGAGTGTTTTGTGTTTGAAATTTTTACTTTGCCATTGTCGGTGTCTCACCGACGACTTCCTATTTAGTTTACTTTTTCTTTCCATTTAGATATTCCAGTTTTGATTGAAATGTATAGGCAATAATGGAAGCTCTTTGTTTTGCTTCTTCGGATTTATTTCCCTCAAAAAAATCATCAACAGTTTCTTTAAATAAGGATAACCAGTTTTCGAAATGAGTTGCATCAATAGGAAGAGGAATATGTTTTTCAAATGGGTTTCCTTTATATCCTCCTTCTCCAAACAAAATTCCATTCCAAAAACGGTACATAGTAGGCAGATGAGATTCCCAGTTTACACCAGCAAAATCATTAAAAATAGGCGATAGAAGTATGCTTTGATTTACTTTATCATAAAAAGTATCGACAAGTAATTTTATATCTGCTTCGTTCTGAATGTCATTTTTGAGGTTTTGTGTCATTGCTTTTATAAGTTTTTGATTGAGCTTGGGTAATTAGTAGCAATTTGTACAAAATTAATGTGATTAAAAATAATAAATGTCATTTTTTATCTAATCAAATGTAGTCCATTATAATTCTAAGTAAAAATATCCACTTATAAAGTTTGTTCTAAGTTAGGGTAAACGCACGAAACTTTTTATACTGCTTTCAGTGTGTTTAAACACACTTTAACTATCAGAGTAAATTCAATTTGCAAAGTTAAAAACTAG
>PFKD01000086.1 GCA_002784125.1 Flexibacter sp. CG_4_10_14_3_um_filter_32_15 | reverse complement strand
TTATACGAAAGTTTGGAATAGCTTAGGTTTCAATCCGTCCCAAGACAAAAACACCTACCATAACGCACCAAACCACAATAACAAAAAGAAAAAGGCTTTTTGCATTTACAAAAGTGGTAGCTACAAAGACTTTTTTAGTGGTTCAGGTGGTACTGTAATTGACTTTCTACAAAATGAAAAAAATTACTCCATTGAAAGAGCCTTTGAATATGTAGCTAGTCAATACAATTTTACAGATTATAAAATTGGTTTTGATAGAACTGAAAAACGCAAAATAAGCCGTTCTAATCCACAAACTAACCAAAAGGAAACAAAGACTAGCCAAAAGGAAACAAAGACTAGCCAAAACAAAGAACGTGCAGCCAAAACAACAAAAACGAATTTAGAGAAAGAAACACAAACCTATTTTGAGAGCCGTATTTATTCTGAATTAGGATTGACAAAAGAAGTAGCTAAAAACTACTTTTTCCCTTCATTAAACCGTCCTTATGGTATTGGTATCAAATACATTGATTTAGATAGAAATACGCTTACTTTTGGTAGTGATAACAAGACTTTTGAACGTGTCAGACTAACCAAACCTTATGTAGATAAAAAAGGGAATGTAGCCAAATATTTAAGCCCTAAAAACGGCGGTACTTATCCTTATCTAACAGCCTTAGCATACGCAAATACGGACGTAACGAATGGTAAAACATTATACATTACCGAAGGCGAAATAAAAGCCCTATTTAGTGTAAATACCCTCAAATTGCCTTTTATTGGTTTGGGTGGTATTTCTTTGACAGCCCAAACTGACAAAGATATATTTGATAATCCTATCTATCAAACAGCAAAATTTGACAAACTCACAAAAGAAGTAATACAACGTTTTGAGTATGAAAATATACATTTAGTTTTTGATAGTGATAGTTTCCAAAATGAAGGTAAAAAAGATAGAAGTAGTCAATTTTTTGCAGCCGTAAAAAAGGCTTTTATAGCAGCCCAAAAGTTAGAAATAAAGAAATTTACCTTTTCTGTTATCAATCCTTCAAATCAGTATAAAGCAAAAGGAATAGACGATTTTAATGGACTTTGTGAGCCAATAGAGATACGCAAAAAATTAACTCAAAAGGACGTTTCAAATGACTTGTTTTGGCATTTCAAACTAGATACTAAAGAGAAACCTCAAAAGGCTTTAAAATGCCTACAAGATGCGTTTAAGGCTAGTTCACAGCCTAAGCCAAAACCTACACAAATACGTTTGAATGGTTATTTAGGTAGTCAGTTATTAGAAAATGTAGCTTTTCAAAACTCTATTCTGACAGAAAAATATACTTACTTGCAAGCTCCCACAGGTTTAGGCAAATCTTACTTTGTGCAACACTATCTAACGCCTTTTTTAAATGAAAAAGGTTATGTAGTTCTGTTTGCAGCCCCAAGGAACGCAATAGCCAAACAGCAAGCAGCCGAAAAAGGAAAGATAGTATTTACAGCCGATACTGTTAGCCAAGCTATTGAAAGGCTTAAAACAGAACAAAAAGATATAGTTTATACCAATTTTGATAAACTTCATGATGCCTATAAAGTGCTTACAGAGTTGCACGGCTTAAAGGTTTTTATAGTAGTTGATGAGGCGCATTTGATACCATTTGATAGCAGTTTTAGGTCAGAGGTTATAGGTTCTGTTTTGGACACTTTAAAAGAGAATCCTACTAACCTTTTAATGACAGCAACACCAACAGAATTATCATTTGAAACTAAAAACTTTCAAGTTATTTCTACTGATAAAAAAGCCTATAACCGTCCTAATTTAGTTTTTTGTTCTGATAGCAAAATGACTACTTACGCATTAGAAAAAGGCTTACAAGTGATAGAAAACGGTTTTAAAGTGATAGTACATTGTAACGATTTAGAAGCTGCAAAAGCCCTCAAAAAGTCTTTTGAAAGCCACAAAACAAAAGTACATTTGTTTGCCTCAGATGGATTAGATACGCAAGAAAAAGAAGTATTTGAGGCTATGCAAGCAAAAAGTACCTTTGTTTGGAATGATAACACGGACGTAATTATTACTACGTCCGTATTGGAAGCAGGTATAAACATCAAAACTGACAGGAATGTAACAAACATTTATTTGAATAAAACGCCTTTTGGGTTTGATAATACTTCTTATAGACAATTTATAGCAAGAATACGTAATTACAATGAATTTGAAGTAGATAATATCATTGTAACTAAGAATTACAAACACTTCTTACCGTGTGAAAAACTGGTTTTAAGATACGATTATCAAAACAGTTTAGAATTAGCCTTTGAGAATGCTATACACCACTCAAATCAAATGGATAAGCAAATAGCAAACGATACTTATGAAAAGGATAGGTTTAGTAGTTCTATTTCTCAAAACGTGTATCTGAATGACAAAAAAGGCTATTTTGAAATAAACTATCAAAATATCTTTGCAGACTTCACAAAACATATTCATAGCAAAGGCAGCCCTTATTTTGAGAATCCTACAAAAACGTTTTTCTATGATAATGAGATTGACAAAGGAATTGAAAGCCACACAAAGGCATTAGAATTGGAAAAGGAAAAGGCAGAAAAAGAAGTAATAATTATGTTTTATAATGCCTTTGAATGCCTTTTAAAGTCTGTTAATAAGGAAACTAAGGACGTTCGTTTGGAAAGCCAAACAGCCGTACAAAATGACAATGTAGAGCCTATACAACTGACAGCCGTACAACTTCAAATAGCAGAAAAATTATTGAATAACTATTTTCAGTTACTCAAAACAAGTCCGTACAAAATTAAGGACGTGCCAAAACTGAAAAATATATTGACTTGTAAAGAATCCTTCACAATGCGAAAAACCCAAGATTTAAGCAAAAGGAAAAATCAATATATTAGTTATTGGTTACTGGATAGGAAAGAAAAAGGTAAAAAGATAGGCACTAAGGAATTTTTCAGAATAGAAGAGTACGAAAGAATCCTAACTATTTTAAGCCAAACAAAAGGCAAAGAACTAACAGCCCAAGACATGACGAACAAATTGAACAAAGGAAAGCATCAAAAAAATAGATACACAAAAAAAACAGCCTTATCAATTTGTCAAATGTTATGCGAAATAAAAGAGAAAACTATAAAAGTAAGCAAAGGAAAAACAGCCAAAATGTATCAATTTGAAAGTATTAAGATTTGGGAAAAGGAATTGGAAAAACTGACAGAGTAGAATATAAAAAACGGTTACTGTATTAGGTTGTTTTATATACTAAAAATAGCTAATACAGTAACCAAAAAACAGCCAAAAAACAGCCTTTAAGTTATCAAAAAAGCCGTTTTTACTACTACTCAAAAACAAAGTTTCAAAAATTAGAAGTTTTCAATTTTAAGCCTAAAATCTACAAATATTTTATTACCTAAATACTTTCAAAAATGAGTAGAAATAAGACCTATTTTGTACCGATTTATAGACAAAAAATAACTTACCAAATAGCAGCCGTTTTATTTGGTCTGACTATTCTGTTTTACTTCATTCGTAAAGCCTTCTTTCTATTCCAATACGGTTTCCTATCCATTTAATTAGATAGATAGTAGTAAAGGCTTATTGAACGTTTTTTGAAGGTTTTAGATAGGTTTGTGAGTAGGTTTTGATAAGGTTCTGACTAATGAAGGCACTTTTTGAATGTTGCTTACTGGTCTGAAATAAGGTTTTTTGAAGGTTTTAGGTAGGTTATTTTGCACCTAATTGTAATAAGATAGAACGATACTAGAATCATACTAGAATAAAGTACGAACTAAAAACTTACTATTTTATCTATTCCTTACAAGACAAAAATAATTTTGATGGAATGAGAGCTGCAAGGATTTAAGCCATGCTATTTTTTAAAAAGTGCCTTCATTTGCTTTAAATAAGGATTGACTAAAACAGCTTATTTTTTTAGGGTTCGTTTTTGATATTTTCCTTACTTCAAAATTACCATAAACCCCTATCACTTGACAGTCAAGTAAACGATAATCATAACTACCAATAAGATTATCATTACAGCACTTGCAATAGTAAATCCGTTATC
>PFKD01000432.1 GCA_002784125.1 Flexibacter sp. CG_4_10_14_3_um_filter_32_15 | reverse complement strand
CAATTTTTGACAAAATAATAGTTTGCTTTTTTCCATAAAGTAGGGTTTGCAAACCCTACTTTATGGAAAAAAGACATTTATACAAAATAAAATTTGGCAAAGATTTGCCTTTTTTTAAATGTCACTCATGTTGTCATGTTGAATAATAGTAGTTATTTTTTTAATACTTATTTCATTGTATCATTCTGTAATTATCATATTGATCATAAGAATCACTCGCTTACTGTACCCTACTATTTTTATTAAACACAGAGTTACAGAGAACGCAAAGAATAAGAATACATTTTTTAAGAATAAATCATATTGAAATTAAATTATTCAAATAGTATTTTGTATTATCTGTATTTTTAAATCCTATTAATCCTGTCAACCGACAGTTCAGCGAAGCTAATCCTTAACAATAATACTTTACAAAAAAATAATAGGGTACAGTATCACTCGCTAATTATGTCCTACTACTTAATCTTGTAGAAATAAACTCTTTTTAGGCTTTATGTTTTTTTTATGCACTCAGAATTTCATTTCTATCAACCGGTAAATAAATCAAAAATGTAGTTCCTTCTCCGATTGTACTTTCTACTTCCATTTTTCCTTGATGTTTTTCTATCAATCCAAAACTAATTGAAAGTCCTAAACCTGTTCCTTTTCCTACTCCTTTTGTAGTAAAAAACGGTTCAAAAATCTTTTGTCTTGTTTCTTCGCTCATTCCTTTTCCAGAATCTTGAATAGAAACTTTTGCTGTTTCGATATTCAATGGAGAATCTTCTTTTGAGAGTTTTTGTGTAGAAATAATGATTTTATCTTTTTGAGGAGTTTTAATTTCTTCTTTTTCTCGTTTTTCGTCTATGGCTTGAATGGCATTTGCAATAATATTTGTAAAAACTTGATTTAATTTTCCAGGGAAACATTCTATTTGAGAAATATTCTCATCAAAATTTCTAATTATTTCTATATGGTCTTTGTATTGTGGACGCAAAATAACAAGTGTAGCCACAATATTTTCATGCAAATCTGCCCAACGAAGTTCTACCTCATCTAACCTAGAAAAAGTACGCAATCCTTTTACAATTTCGCTGGTTCGGTGCGCTCCATATCGAATATCTTTTACAAGTTGATGTAAATCTTCTTTTAATTCTTCAAACTGAATTTGATTTTTTAATTCTAAAATTTCATTAAATTTCGCTTTTTTCTTTTCCTCATTTTTTTCTTCATTTCCTTCATTTGAATTCTGATTATTTTCTAATTGTTCATATTCTTCGTACAAAGTCATGAGTTCCATTAGTTCATTTAAAGTAGTTTGAAGGGCATCAACTCCTGCATAAACAAAATTAATTGGGTTATTTATCTCGTGTGCAATTCCTGCTGTAAGCTGCCCCAAACTTGCCATTTTTTCGGATTGTACCAAGTGCGTTTGCGTTTGATTTAGTCTTTGAACAGTATCTTGTAATTCTTCTTTTTGTACTTGAAGTTGTGATTTTTGCTTTAATACTTCTTCTGTTCTGCTGGTAACTTCTCTTTCTAAATAAATTTGATTGCGTTTGTACTGCAGATTTCTGAGAAAATAAATGAACAAAAAGAGCAAAATTACACCCAAAACTCCACCAATCTGAAAACCCAAACGCTGATACCAATAAGGCTGCACCGTAAAATTAATACCAGAAGGGTTTTCTTCATTCCAAGTTCCATCTCCTTTTCTAGTAATTACTTCGAAGCGATATTCATTTGGTGGAAGGTTTGTATAAGTGGCATTGCGTTGATTTTGAGAATATATCCAATCTTTATCAAAAGGAATAAGACGGTATTTAAAATCCAATGAAAATGAATTTTTATAATCAAATGCTGTAAAAAAAACAGACACATATTGTGTTCCTGCTGCTAAAGAAATTTCTTTATTAAAATCATAAATATTTTTTTTATCGGTTTCTATCTTTTCAAAAATTGCCCTCGAATCGTTCTTTCTTTGTGAGATTGTTTTGGTGTTTATGTAGGCTACTCCTTTATACGTTGGAAACCAAACATTTCCCTTCGAATCTACAAGTCCTCTTCCTGTTCCGACCATTTGGTCACTTTTCATTCCGTCTGTTCGATTAAAAAAACGACAATTTACAAGTTTTGCTTTTCTATTAGCCAAGTCATTGAGTTGCTTTTTTGCTATTCGCATCACGCCATTATTACAAGGCAGCCAAAAATAGCCTTCTTTATCCTCCAAAATATCAAAAACAGTTCCTTCACAAAGCCCAGAAGTAGCATCAAAATTTGTGATTTTGTCGCCTTCTATGCGTGTGAGTCCTGTATCCGTTCCTAGCCAAATCACATCATTCTTATCTACAAAAATGGAAAAAATAACATTGCTTGCTAGTCCATTTTGCGTCCATAGTTGTTTTATAATTTGTTTGTTTTCTATAAAAGAAATTCCTCTTTTTGTTCCGACAATCAAATTTCCTTTTTTGTCTTCTGCCATACTCATCACAATTTCAGAAGCTAGATTTTTACTTACATTCTTAAAAGAATCTTCTTTTGTGAGATAAAAAAGACCTGCTCTTCGTGTTCCTACCCAAATTGTGGAATCTTTTGTTTGAAAAGTAAGACGAACATGGTCATCTAAAAGCCCATGTTTTGGTTGATAAATCTTGTATTCATTTTCTCGTGTAATCTTGACAAGACCACTATATGTACTTATCCAAAGACTAGAATCAGCATCAAAAAGCATGTGTCGGATGCGCTGACTAGGAAGTTGTAAGGGAAGTTGAGCATTTCGAACAATATTTCCATAAAGAATAGAAATAGAATCACTTTCTCCTGCAATGAGGTATTTTTCTGGTGTAAATTGAAGAATAGAATAAATGACATTCGAACAAAGTCCTTCACTTGTACTAATATTTACAAATTTGCCATCTAAAATCTGCGTAAGTCCTCCTCTAAACATCGCTATCCAAATATTTCCTTCTTTATCTACCAATAACTTTTGAAGAATATTACTTGACAAACCCTGACTTTCGTTGTAGTTTTCAAGAGTTTTTGTTTTTTTATTAAAACGATGCAATCCATTTTCAGAAGCAATCCAAAAAAAACCGTTTTGGTCTTCCAAAATATCAACGGCATCTTTTATTTCATTGATTTGAGGATAAGGAGAAGCAACCAAAGAATCTCCTTGCAAAATTTTTAGACCATTATCTGTCCCAATCCATGTGGTTGTATTAATAGTTTTGGCAAAAAAAACACCTCTAGTTTGTTCAAAATCTACTATTCTGTTGATTTTTCCATTTTTATAACGCACCATATCACCACGTTGTGAAGCAAAATAAAGTGAATTATTTTTTTCAAAAATACAACTTACTGCCCCTTGAAGATACAAACGGACTTCTTTAAGAGGTCTGAATTGTTCGTCTTTATAAAAATAAATGCCATTTGAGCTTGTTCCTACCCAAATAACTCCATTTGCGTCCTCATAAATGGCTTCAATACTGTATTCATTCAAAACAGAAAATTCAATCGGAATAGTGAGTTGATTATTTTCATATTTCAAAATTCCTCGCTGTGTACCTATCCAAACATTTCCCTTAGAGTCTGAAAGCAACGAACGGATAGCATGAGAGCGAACAATAGGCGTATTACGAACGGTATAAGAAGTAAATTTTGCACCATCAAAACGAGCCAAACCATCGTGTGTAGCTATCCAAATATAACCTTTTTGGTCTTGAATAATATCTAAAATAGCATTTGAGGGCAGTCCTTCTTCGGTTGTCCAATTTTTGAAAATATATTGAGAAAGGCTTTTTTTGGTATCAAGATTAACTGCTTGTTGCGCAAAAGAAAGGTTTGAAAAAGCAATAAATTGAAAAATAAATACGAAAGTCAGCACACAAAAAAAACCTAATTTATGAGCAAAATTCATAAATAAGGAAAAGAAAGAAAATGATGGAAAACGAAATTTCACTTATTTTTTTGCTATTATTCACGTTTCGCTGAAATCATAATCAGAAAAAGATAATTTATTCATACCGAGATAAATTTCAGATTCCATGTTTAATAGTCCAAGAATTTGTA
>PFKD01000153.1 GCA_002784125.1 Flexibacter sp. CG_4_10_14_3_um_filter_32_15 | reverse complement strand
AGACCTTCGGTACAGACCAAGTTAAAATTAGGTGTTACCAAAAATAAAATTATCACAAAAATTGTCAGATAACCGATTAGCTCTAGTAAAACTTTTCGAAATTGGTAAAATATCATCAGGAAAAGTAGCGCAGATTTTAGGAATTACACGAATTGCTTTCTTTGATGTTTTGGCTAAATATGGTGTAGATATTTATAATGATAGTAGTGAAGAATCTTTAAAAGAGGATATAAATAATGCCTAGACTAATAATTTCAAATACAACTCCTATTATTACCTTTTTAGGAATTGGTAAGTTAGATTTATTCAAAGAAATGTATGAGAGTATCGTTGTTCCTTATGAAGTTTATTTGGAAATAGAAGCAGCAAAAGACAAACCTTTTTATACAGACCTAAAAAAGATAGATTGGATTAAAATAGAAAAAGTCAAAAATAAAGAATTAGTGGAACATTTAGCTACATTTTTAGACAAAGGAGAAGCAGAGGCTATCATATTGGCAGAAGAATTACAAGCTGATTTATTACTTCTTGATGAAAAAGGCTAGAACTTATGCTAAGTTGAAAGGATATACGTGTTTGGGTTCATTTGGTGTATTATTGAAAGCTAAAGAAAAAGGTCTTATTTCAGAAATAAAACCATTGTTAGAAATTGCTCAATCAAATGGAATACGACGAAGTAAGAATCTTATTGAACTTATTTTGAGAGAAGCGAATGAATTTTAATTTCTGTTATTTTGCATAAACCCTACTATTTTCAGACTTTTGTAACAAGAATTTTATCAAAAAAACACTTTCCAATAAAACTATGACTTCTCGTTATGCACAACGTGGTGTTTCTTCTCAAAAAGAAGACGTACACGCAGCCATCAAATCTGTAGATAAAGGAATTTTTCCAAAAGCATTTTGTAAGATAATTCCAGATATTTTGGGAGGAGATGAAGAATACTGCAATATCATGCACGCAGACGGTGCAGGTACAAAATCATCTTTGGCGTATCTTTATTGGAAAGAAACAGGCGATTTGTCGGTTTGGAAAGGAATTGCACAAGATGCCGTCATTATGAATATTGATGATTTGATTTGTGTGGGAGCAACAGATAATATTTTGCTTTCTTCTACCATTGGTCGCAACAAAAACCTAATTACAGGCGAAGTAATAGCCAAAATAATCAATGGAACAGAAGAATTAGTAGAAAATCTTAGACAACAGGGAATTACAATTTTCAGTACAGGAGGAGAAACGGCAGATGTAGGCGACCTTGTTCGTACAATCATCGTCGATAGCACCGTAACGGCACGAATGAAACGAAGCGAGGTAATCAGCACAGACAAAATAAGTGAAGGCGATGTAATTGTAGGTTTGGAATCTTTCGGGCAAGCAACGTATGAATCAGAATACAACGGAGGAATGGGAAGCAATGGCTTAACCTCTGCAAGACACGACGTTTTGACTAAAAAATATGCCGAGAAATACCCAGAAAGTTTTGATAATGCTGTTCCTAGTGAGTTGGTTTATAGTGGTTCAAGAAGTTTGACAGATATGTATGAAAAACTTCCAAAAGACATCAAAACAGATATTGGAAAATTGATTTTATCGCCTACACGTACTTATGCGCCTGTCGTGAAAGAAATTTTGAGTAAAATTAGAGAACATGTCCATGGAATGATTCACTGTTCGGGAGGAGCGCAAACCAAAATTTTACATTTTGTAGATAATTCTCAAAACTTGCATATCATAAAAGATAATTTGTTCGAAACGCCACCACTTTTTGAGTTGATTCAATCAGAAAGCAAAACAGATTGGAAAGAAATGTATCAAGTCTTTAATATGGGACACCGTTTAGAAATTTACCTTCCAAAAGAACATGCTCAAACGGTTATTGATATTTCAAAATCGTTTGGAATTGATGCAAAAATAATTGGTAAAGTAGAAAAAAATAAAGAAGAAGGAAAGAAACTGACTATTTCTTCGGCTCATGGAAAATTTGTTTATTGATTTTTACTAAATGAGTTTCTTAAAATCTTCCAAACTAATTACTTTTACTTTTGGAAAAGGAATTTCTTTTAAGATATTAAAATGTTTGTCAGAGGTAACAATAAAGTCTGCATTGGCAGCAACTGCACAATCAACAAATTTATTATCATCTTCATCTACATAAATCAAATTCCATTTATAATAACGAGTAATAAATTCTGTATTTACGGCATTTTCAATGATTTGTAAAGCTAGAGAAGCTAATTCTTCATTAGCTTCTCTAGCTATTATTTCATCATACTCTGATAAAATTTCGGTAGTAACACAAAGTGTATATTTTTCTTGTAAAAAAGCATCAAAAACCCATCTAAACGGAGAATTAGGAGAAACAGAAATCAACAGTATATTTGTATCTATTACTGTTTTCATGTTACTTATTGTTATAAGGAGTTCTCAAATGAGCATCTAAAAGGCGTTTCATATCTTCTTCTGTCCAACTTTTTTCCTCCCAATTTTTATCAGCTACTTTATTTAACTTTTCAGCTAAATAAGCTGTGATTAATCTTTTTATAGCTTTCAAATCCTCTTCTGCTAAAGGACGCTTAAACATATTTAAAAGCTCTAACTGTGCATTTGATAAGTTATTTTGATTTTGCATAATTTATTATGTTTTTATTATTCTACATGAAGTGTATCTAATTAAAATACGTATTTTAACATTATTAGTTTACTTCAATACTGCTCATCTTTAAAAACTTCCTCCTTAAAATAAGTAATTATATTCATTTTGAGGAGTTTTTCTTGGTCTTCTATTTTCAAAATAGGCAATGGTTTGATGAGTTTCCAGTGTACCCAACCGTCTTCATCTTTTCCTTCTAATTCATAATATTCTGCATAACTCAACGCCTTGCAGGTTGCCATGTGCATCAAATCTTGTTTTTCGTCTTTGCTAAATGTTCGGATTCCTTGACCGAGTTCTTGTATTCCCATTAAAAATAAAATTCCATTCAAATCAGGTTTTTTATCAAAATGACTTTGTAATTTTCGGCACAATCTAAACCATTCCGTTTCAATGTCTTTGTCTTCGTTCCATTTCATAAAATTAAGTTTCTATTTAGAGCCTTTTTTGAGTTTACGTGTATCACTTGCTATTCTTCGTTTTACTTTTTTGAGGTCTTCTGCTGGAGGAAGTTCTTCAGGTTTTGTACCTCTACGCAAAAATACGCCTCTTACCTCTTTGTTATTATTTTTGTGTTCTTTTGCAATTTCTTGTGTAGAGTTGAGGTTATTTGCTCTGATACTGTCATTTGTCAAACTAGCTGCAAAGTCTTTTCCTTTTATGAGAGAAGTTTGTAGATAATTAGCTAGGGGTCGGTTAGTAGGAATGTCTAATTTTTCCTTCATTTGCCCAGTAGAAAGCCCTCCAAAAAGTGCTTTATCTCCTGTGCTTCGTATGTAGCCAAAATTTGCATTTTTTTGTCTGACAAGTGCAGATAATACTTTTTCAGTATCTGTTAGTTTTTCTCTAGCTGTTACTCTTTCAGTTTCTAAAAAACGCTTTTCGATAAGCTCTTGCTTTCTAGTCTGTACGGCAAAATAACTTTGAGCAAAAGCAATTTCTTCTTTACTAGAATCTCCATTTTGAGCTACTAAGTAACAAGCATAACGAGTTAGGGCGTAATCTTTTAATTCTCGTTTGGTATTACTTCCTATATCGACCATTTTCGTGACCTCACGAAAATGATTCTCTGTGTCCTTAGAGGTGTTTTTGCAAGAATCTAATGCTTTTTTTACAGATTTGTGAAAATTTTCCCAACGTGCATAACCTAGTATGTCTTGCAAATCTCTAGCACTCCAAAACTCTACTCCTTCTATTTCGTTACGAATTTGCTCAAAACGAGTAAATAATAACTCTGATTGTTTTTTGTTCATGATTTTTCTAGATTTTAAATGTTACTAAACCTCTAATTTAGGTTAACATGAGTGACATTTATAAAATCTAAAATAGTCCTTTCCTAGCAACAAAGTTGCGTAACCTTTGTAGAATGATAATAAA
>PFKD01000038.1 GCA_002784125.1 Flexibacter sp. CG_4_10_14_3_um_filter_32_15 | reverse complement strand
TAATAAAGTTCATTTTTGAGGTTCTACAAAGGTTACGTTGCGCTGCAACTGAAAATCAAATACTTAAAAATGTCACTCATGTTGAATCCCTAATATCTATTTCCTAATTCCCAATCCCTAATTTCTTAAATTTCTTATTTTAGCATTCTTTCAATCATTCTCCAATGTGTAGAGAGCAAATCTTCTTTTGTAAGGGAAAAATAATGTTCGATGATATTTATTTTTCGCTTCATGACTTGCAAAACACCTGTAAACTGACTCCAAAGAACAAAAGCCGTATCAAATGGATTTCCTTGTTCGATAATACTTCCATCTTTTACGCCTTCTCTGATGGCTCTTACCAAAATTGTAATCACAGCATTTCCTTCTTCTAAGGCTTGTAATGATTCGGCTTCGGCAGCAGCAAGATTAAATGTATCATTTTCATAATCCAAAATGGTTGTAAAATAATTTGGATATTTTTCTGAAAACTCAACATACGTCTTTCCTACAATAATCACTTTATCATACCCTGTCTTTCCTTCTTTGGTCGCTTCACGAAGCATTTTTTTAAGAATTACAAAACCTCTCAAAATGATAGCTCTGTATAATTCTTCTTTGCTTTTAAAATAAAGATATAAAGTTCCTTTGCTAAGTTCGGCAGCTTTGGCTACTTGTGCCATTGTTGCTACTGAAAAACCATGCTTGAAAATTACGTCTTCGGCTGCATCAACGATTGCGTTTCTTCTGTGTACTCGCTCTCGTGCTTTTCGTTCGGCTATTCCCATTGAAAATTTAGATTCTGACTAAGTGATGTGTTTGTTGTTCCTGTTGATTATTCTCATTGAATTATTTCTCTTGACTACTGGCTCTATTAAAATGACCAGCAGTCATTATATGAATGTAAAGGTAACACAAAGGTTTGAATTTGCAAACATTTTCTATAAAAAAAGTGTAGTTAATTTAAAATTTAACATTTATAAGTCGCTTTTTATCAGTCATTTAACCTAAAAATTGTGTTTTTATTAGAGTAAATTAGATTTTTCTTTTATTAGGTGTTTTCTTTATTAAAATGACCGAGTGTCAGTAAAGTTTGTTTTTCTATAAAAAAAGGTTTCAGAAAATGATAAATTAAGTTCTAAAACCTTTTCTACAAACTAGAAATTAACAGAGCTTATAAATTACTCTTCCTCCTCTTTATTTTCCTCAATTATTCCATAATCTTCATTATCAAAATCTTTTGCTTCAGCATAATAATTTGGACGTACATAATTTGGATAAATCTGAAAATGACGAGCTGCAATAAGTTCGATGAGTTTTTCTTTTAACTCTTCAATATTTTCATTATTTGCTGCTGAAACGAAAACCGTATTTTTTGTATCAGAACCTAAATAAGAATCTTTTAATTCTTCTAAAGTAGGAGGACAAACCAAATAATTCTGCCCTACCTGAACATCATTCGTATAAGCATCAATTTTATTAAAAACTAAAAGTGTTGGTTTATCGGCTGCACCAAGTTCTTTGAGCGTTTCCTGCACTACTTTTATCTGCTCTTCGAAAGCTGGATGCGAAATATCCACAACATGAATCAAAACATCAGCTTCTACAATTTCTTTTAAAGTAGATTTGAAACTTTCGATAAGCATAGTAGGCAATTTGCGAATAAAACCAACTGTATCAGAAAGCAAAAACGGAATCCCTTCCCAAAAAACTTTACGCACCGTAGAATCAACAGTAGCAAAAAGTTTGTTTTCAGCAAAGACATCAGAACCACTCAAAATAGTCATCAAAGTAGATTTTCCAACGTTGGTATAACCCACCAAAGAAACACGAACCATTTTATGGCGTTGTTTGCGACGAGTTTCGTCTTGTTTTTCAATTTTCTTTAGTCGCTCTTTCAAAAGCGTAATTCTATCTCTGACAATACGACGGTCGGTTTCGATTTCCTTTTCTCCTGCTCCACGCTGCCCTACACCACCACGCTGACGAGAAAGGTGCGTCCACATATTGGTAAGACGTGGCAAAAGGTATTGATAACGAGCCAGTTCGACTTGCGTACTTGCTTGTGCTGTCTGCGCTCTGTGCTTGAAAATCTCTAAAATAAGTGTACTTCTATCAAAAACTTGTTTGTTTTCAAATTCTCTACCTATATTTCGAACGTGTCTAGGCGAAAGTTCATCATCAAAAATAACGGTATCAATTTCTTTTGATTCCATATAGGCTCTGATTTCCTCTATTTTTCCACTTCTTACAAAAGTAGTTGTATCAGGTGTATCTAGTTGTTGTGTAAAACGTTTTACACACTGAATGCCAAGCGTTTCTGCCAAAAATTCTAATTCATCTAAATATTCTTGTGATTTTTGTAAGGTTTGTGTTTGATTGACAATTCCTACCAAAACGGCAGTTTCGGGTTTTGTATTTTCGGTTTCTAGCATATATTTTTTTTATGGGATAAGGCGAGGGTGTTTCGTTTATTTCTATTGAATGATAGAACGTTGAAGTTTTGAATTTTGTTTTTTATCAACCGTCAACGAGGTTAAAACCGTCGTTGAGGTCTATAAATATAAAAAAACACTATTTTATTATAATTCGTTCCTTTATTTTTTTGCCCTTCTCACGCTAAAGCGTAAGCTACATGGATTAATTTTAATTTTATTCTTCCACACTGGCAAAGCAAAATCCACAAATCGCCTTTGGATAAAAATAAGTTGATTTTTGTGGCATTGTAAAACCTGACTTACAAACGTCTTTCACTTCTGTCATCGTAACGGCATTTGTTATCAAAGCCAAATTAGCTTCTTTTCGGATTACTTTAGTTATGCAATCTGTAAAATTTCTTTCAAATTGAATGTTTGTATTCTTGCGTTGGTCTTTTCCTTTTATTCCAATTATTTTTTCAATAAAGAAATAATGCAATACGGTAAGGTCAAGATTTTTGACAGCATTTGGAAATTTCCATGCTAAAGTTTCCCATTTTTCAGCTTTTAAACGGATTTTATAAGCTGTTTCTGAAAAGATAAGCCCAAAAGACCATTTTTTACCCCAAATCATTTCATTCAAATCAGAAGCATTTTCTACTTGTTTTACTATAAAATCTTCTTTGAGTTTTTCTAAAATCTCTTCTTCATTGAGTTCTAAACCTGTCAATAAACGGTGTGTAGGCAAAATACGAAGGTCATTTGAGTTTGAATTCGTCAGATACATCAAATGAAAATTATAGAGTTCGTCGCCTGTATGATTCGGATTTTTTTCTTTGCATTTCTGGCGATAAACCATTGAACCTTCATAACGATGGTGTCCGTCTGCTAAGATAATTTTTTTATTTTCTAATTTTTGAGCGAATTTTTCTACAATTTCAGGCTCATCTATTTTTGCAAAAACTTCCCTAACTCCTTGATAATCTTCGGTTTCATAAATTGGATTCTTGATAGCTTCGTCCATATATTTTTCTAACTCAAATTTATTATCTGCATATAATCCATGTGTCGGGCTGACATTCAAACCTGTTTTTTCTAATAACTCTATTCTATCATTTACGGCAGCAGGAATCGTATTTTCGTGTCTTAAAATTATATTTTCGTCCCAATTATAGGCTTTTATAAGTGTTATAAAACCTTTTCTACAATATTGTTTTTGTTTCGAAATACGAGAAGGAAGACTGTAATATTGATAATAAACATAAATAGCTGGTTTTTCTTCTTGTTTAATAGTTCCGTCTGCAATCCATTTTTCAAGTGTTTTTTTTGCATTATCGGCAGGAGTTTGTCCTAAAGGAACAGACAAATGAATACTATTTAATGGATTTTGATATAATTTATCTCGCTGTTTTTGAGAAACAACATCAAACAAAGGGGAAGTAAATTCTTGAATTTGATTAGTAAGTGAAGAATTATATCTCCAAGCACGAAAAGGACGGATTTCTGCCATAATTGGGTATTGGGATTTAGAGATTGGGAAATAAGATTTAGGGACTGAGAATTAGAATTTAGAGATTGGGAATTGTAAAATGAGGAAAGTGTCTTTTCTATTTCCCATTTCCTAACTCCCATTTCCTTTTATATAACTTCCAAGATAGTACGAAAAGCAATTACTTTATTTCCATATCTTTTTAGGTGGTCTTCTTGTAATTTGGGAGCAAAATTCTGTTGATAGTGTTCTAGGTCTTCCAACGATTTACAAAAATATTGAACTGCATACGTTGTTCCTTCTTCTTCTGGAAGTTTGGAAAGCAATTTTAGTATTTTATTTTCTTGAAACATTCCTGTATTCATCACGTCTGGAATATGCGTTTCTTTCATCCACTTGAGCCAATCTGAATGAATTCCATCTTCTACATTTACGGTAACATTATATAAAATCATCTCAAAAAAATCGTTTACAGTTAGTTTTTCTGAAAAATCAGAATAATTCAATAAAAAAACAAAGGTACTCATTTCTCAACTTATTTGTTTAATGAAAAACTATTAACACTTTGTAATTCAAATAATTTTAAAAAAAATAATTTTAAAAAATTTCACAAAAAAATATCCTTTCATTTCTTTTGACAGAAACAAAAGGATATTTACGAACTTGATAGCTAATAGCTATTTATTTTTCTATTGTGATATGTACTTGATTTTGATTTGTTGTTTCAGAAGATTTGATTTTAATTGCTTCTTCTTCTGTTCCAATAGAAACTAAATAATCCTTGACGGCTTGTAATTGCTTTTCATTATTACTTGCCAAAACGATATTATAACCTAATCTTGAATGTTTGGCTGCAATTTCTAATTCTTGCTTATTTTTTTGATTTGTAATTTCATTTTTTTGATTGATTACAATAGGGGAAATTTTTGGAGCATTGGGTTTTTCAGAAGAATACCAGCCTACTCTTTCTGTGCTTTCTTCTTCTTTTAGCTCTTTATTTTCGGTTTTAGTTTCTGTATCTTTTCTAGTTGTATTGTTCTTACGACTTATTTCTTCCATATCATTTTTTGAAGAGGCTGACATAACTACATCTTCGTTTGTTTTATTATTTTTAACTTTTGCTTGTCTTTGTTCTTTTAGTCTTTCTTGCTCTGCTTTTACTAATCGTTCTTCTTCCCATCTACGGAGTTGTTTTTTGGATACTTTTATTTGCTCTATTTTTTGTTTTCCTACTTCCGAACACTTGAAGGGCTTACGCTTAAAAGCTGTACTATTTTTAGCTTTTCGTTGAAACTTATTTTTTCTTTTGAATCGTCTAGTAAAAAAATTTCCAGTTTTGGTGGTTTGTGCTTCTGCTTGTTGTGTTTCAATTACAGGCATAGCTACCAATAAAATGAGTAAGAGTAATAAAGGGCGCAGTACTTTTTTAGCGTAAAATGTATAGGTAAATATTTGTTTCATGGTTAGGTTCTGTTAAAGAGCTTTATACTTTTTTTATTGGTTTGATTTCTGTCCATTCAAACCATTTATCTTACTAACGAGATTGCTCGCAAAGTAGTATATCAAAGTACCTAAAGATAAGAAAAAATTTACATTTTGTCGTGAAAAAGAATACGTTTATCGAAATAAATCCAAAACTTACCGAAATATTAGTCTAATTAATCATTTTAACAATGTATTTACAAAAAAATTACTTGCGACTACTTTCTACTCTTTTCTACCTAAAAATTACACTTCTCACACGTTCCACTCAATAGAAATTCAGCTTCTTCTACCTTATAGCCTTGTGGTAAATTCAGATTAGGTAATTGAATTTGAGACAAACAATAGACATTTTCACACTTCTGACACTTAAAATGAACGTGATTTTCTTTGTGTTGATGTTCCTCACAATTACTCTCACAAAGTGCATATTTTGCCTGTCCAGACATATCAGGAACTTTATGTAAAATTCCTTTTTCTTCAAAAGAAGCCAATGTTCTATAAATGGTAACTCTATCAAATTCTTCTCCGACAAGTTCCTCAATATTTTGGTGTGAAAGAGCTGTTTGAGCATTCAGAAATGATTCTAAAATTGCCATTCGACAAGGCGTTTTGCGAAGGTCATGTTTTTTTAGAAATTCAGTAGGTAAAGGGAAATTATGCATGATTTAGGAATTAGTAAATGGGAAATGGGAATTAGGAAATGGGATTTAGGAAATGAGAATTAGGAAATGGGAAATAGGATTTAGGAAATGGGAAATGGGAATTAGGAAATGGGATTTAGGAAATGGGAAATGGGAATTAGGAAATGGGAAATGGGAATTAGGAAATGGGATTTAGGAAATGGGAAATGAGATTTAGGAAATGGGAAATAGGATTTAGGAAATGGGAATTAGGAAATGGGATTTAGGAAATGGGAAATGGGATTAGTTAAGGATTAACTTCGCTGGGCTGTCGGTTAGTAGGATTGAGAATACAGATAACTGAAAGACGACGAAGTCAAATACAAAATAGTATCAAAATAATTTAATTATAATTTAAAAAATCCGTGTTTCATCTGTCTAATCTGTAAAATCCGTGTTCTATAAAAAAAAGTAGGGTACAGTAAAAAATACCAACACATAGAATAGATAGTGCAAAAATACGGAAAGCAAATTTATTTTTCTTGCAATAAAAAAAGGCTTTTTGATAGAAAAAACGCATCTTTGTAAAATAAACTTGTAAAACAACCTTGATTTTAAAACGAAATAAATTAGATTTAGTTTTTAGTTAAGAATTGCGACAAGAATTAAAAATTCTTCCTTATTTATAAACAAACATTTTAAGAAAACAACATGAAATTTTTTGTAGATACAGCTAACCTTCAAGACATCAAAGAATGCCAAGAATTAGGGATTTTGGACGGAGTAACGACCAATCCTTCTCTTATGGCAAAAGTAGGAATTACAGGAAAAGATGGCATTTTTAGCCATTACAAAGCCATTTGTGATATTGTAGATGATAATGTAAGTGCAGAAGTTATCGGTACAGAATACAAAGATATTATCAGAGAAGGCGAAGAACTTGCCGAAATTGATCCTAAAATTGTTGTGAAAGTTCCGATGATAAAAGACGGAATTCGTGCTATTAAATACTTTTCTGACAAAGGAATTCGTACTAACTGTACACTTATTTTTTCGGCAGGTCAAGCAATTTTGGCAGCTAAAGCAGGTGCGACGTATGTTTCTCCTTTTATTGGTCGCTTAGATGATGTAGGATCTGATGGAATGGCTTTAATAGAACAATTAGTAGATATTTTTGCAAATTATGGTTTTCATACAGAGATTCTAGCTGCTTCAGTTCGTCATACAATGCACCTTTTGCAATGTGCAGAAGTGGGTGCAGATGTAGTTACGTGTCCTGCTAATGTAATTATGGGACTTCTCAAGCACCCACTTACGGACAAAGGCTTGGCTACTTTCTTAGAAGATGCTAAAAAATTAAGTCTGTAAAATTGGGAATTGGGAATTGGGAATTGGGAATTGGGAATTGGGAATTGGGAATTATAGCAAAACTTCACTTCAATAGGCTTTAGTATAAATAATCGTCTTTTTATAAAAATTTCTTATAATTATAAAAAAATAATTATTTTTCATTTTATTTGTCGTTTACTATTTCCTAAAATCTAATTCCTAATTCCCTTTTTATATGTTTGGACTCATCGGCTTTCGTCTTTCTCATTCTTTCTCAAAGAAATATTTTACAGAAAAATTTCAAAAACTTGGTCTTTCTCCAAAAGAAGGCTATGTGTATACTCTTTTTGAATTAGAAAAAATAGAGGATTTCAAAACTTTAATCAAAGAAAATCCTAATTTAAAGGGCCTTAATGTAACCATTCCTTACAAAAAATCCATTATTCCATTTTTGGATAAACTTGACCCAGTTGCTCAACGAATTGGCGCAGTAAATACCATCAAAATAGAAAGCAACGGAACAAAAACAGGTTACAACACCGATTATATTGGCTTTAAAAGTAGTTTAGAAAAGTTTTTGTATCAAAATTCTAAAACTGGTTTTAAGGGAAAAGCATTAATTTTGGGAACTGGTGGGGCAGCACAAGCCGTAAAAATAGCCTTGCAAGATGCCGAAGATTTAGAGGATGTGTCTAGGTTGAATATCAAATTTGATTTTGCTTCTAGTTCTATTGTTGCTACGCAAGACGAAGGAAAGTATAAAATTATTCCTTATTCAGAAATTGATATTTCAGAGTATAAACTAATTATCAATACAACACCGTTGGGAATGTATCCAAATATAGATGATTTTCCACCTTTGTCTAGTGTTGATTATTCCAAAATTGATGAGAGTTATTTTTTATATGATTTGGTGTATAATCCAGAAGAAACAGCTTTTTTGAAAAAAGGAAAAACAAAAGGAGCGCAACTTATCAATGGATTGGAAATGCTACACCGACAAGCCGAAGCTGCTGCTGATATTTGGGGGATTTAGGAAAGGGGAAAGGGGAAAGGGGAAATATTTTTTTCTTCCTAATCTCAAAACCAAACTTCCACCGATAAGCGCACCTACACCAGCCCAAAATTTTGTTATCTATTTTCAAAATGAATCTAAACTTCTTTTTATTCGTATATTTGATTAATCTTTCTAACTAGCTTACCTTTGATGTTGGTATTGGTGTTTTTATAATTAAAATATAATTTCATTTCTCTTCAATTTTTCTATAATTTTCTCTCCTTTTCATGAATACGCATTCTACTTCTACAATCTGTCTTTTGATTACCGAAGAATATTGTAGTGCAGCTTTTTATAATTCTCAAAATTTACTTTCTATTCCTTACCAAGGAAAAGAACGTGTAGAGCTGTTTTTTGAAATAGACACTCAAATAAAACCTATTTCCAAAAAATATTATGAAAACTTGGATACTTCTGTCAATGCGCTTCGTCATCCTGCCTATGGAATGGAGAATAACAAAACTTTTGATTGGTTAGGAGCATCTCATCCTTACGAAAAACTATTTGATAGTATTATAGAAAATCTAAAAATAGAATTTGAGCGTTTATCGCCCAATTCTCAAGGAGTCATTCCTCTTTTGTGTGTTTTTTCGCCTGCTTTTTCAGGAAAACTAATTGAAAAATTCAATTTTTATTTTACAAAAAAAGGATTTCATATTCTACCTCATCAATCCTATATTGGTTCTTTAGTAGAAGGAAAAAATCTTACGCTACAAGCCTCAAAATCACCTCTTGCTTTTATAGAAAGTTTTGGAGAACGAATTATGCTTACCTCTGTGGAAGGAGATAACAAACTAAATTTTAATTCTAAAAAACTACAAGACGTTTCGGATTGGGACTTTGAAAGAGAACTTGTCAAATTTGTTTTACAACGTGCCATGAGACAAGTTCCGACAGGGGTAGATTTGGATGAAGAAGTCGCTTTACATTCGCATAGAGCAGAAGAATGGCTAGGTCAAATTAGAGAAGAGAAACAGAGTTTTATTACCGTTCGGCTTTCGAGTGGAACGAGCGCAACAGCTACAATAAACTCACAAGAAGTACAATTATTGCGTATTCAAGACCGAGAACTTACCGAAAGAGTCGTCGAAAATACCACAACTGATTCAGAAGTTTATTTGATAGGCGATTTGCTTTTACAATCCGAACTCAAAGCCTTATTAATTCATAGAAATTACACTATTCATACGCTTACTGACGAGGATGCTTCACGCTATATTTTGAAAGGAATAAAAAATCATTTGGACAAACAAGAAGAAGACGAACCTGTTTTGGTAGAAGAAACATTGATAAAAGAAGCAATTCCACAGTTTTTGGTGTATCAATATTTTTTACCTAAAAAAAGATGGAGTTCTCATGTAAGCTCACAAAATTGGAATCAAGAAACGGTTGATAAAGTAGTCAAACAAAATGGTTTGGAGGTATTACCTGCGTTAGAAATTTTGTTGAATCAAGCCCAAGAACAGGCCAAAGACGAGCTGCTTTCTACCGAACAAATGAAAAGTTTGCGTATAAAAGCACGAGAATTAGATATTAGTGAAAATGAATTTGAGCAGCGTCTGCAGGCAGCAGGAATACGTGTTTTGCCTCTGCGTGAGCTTTTGGAAACCAATGTAGAAAGACGAAAAGTAGGGCGTTTTTTTCCAAGTGAATATTACCCTCAGCTTTTGGCAGTAGCCGAGCAAAATGGTTTTTCAGAGAAAGAATTAAATATTTTTTTCCGTCAAAGAAATCTAAAATTACAAACTAGAGAAGAAATATTAGATTTAGAACTTCAAGACAGGTTAAAAGGAAAAATACTTTCACAAGAGCATTTTCAAGAGATTTTGGAGGTAGGCGACAAACTTCATTATTCAAAATCAGATATAGAAATTCTTTTAGATAATCGTAAAATAAAAGTAAGTAAGCCAAAAGGGATAGGTGTTTTTCTGATTGCAGGAATTGTATTTGCTGTTTTGGCTGTCGGAATTATTTTAGCTACTCAAATTCCAAACTCGCCTATTTCGTTTTCTACTAGCAATTCTACCGAAACAAAAAAAGAATTTAGTAGTGATAAAATAGAAAATCTAGAAGTACTTATCGGAAAATATGCAGGTACAGTTTTTCATACCGAACTCAACAGAATCAAAAATAGTAGAATAGAAATTTTGGCTGTCAGAGAAGAAAATGGAGAATATGTTTTTACCTATTCCATTCCTCAAGACCGTTTTACGACGTGGAAAGGAAAAATAAACCTAGAAGAAAAAACAATAGATTTTATGCCTCCTGAAAATGCTCGTCATCGTGTAGGAAAGTATCGTTTTTACAGAAAAAACTACAAAGAAGCCGACGGAACAGTTCGTAGAACTGACATCGTACTTGAAAATCTGAAAGATAGTACGCAGGTTTTTACAAAATAAAAATGAACGCTTCGCTTTGAGCGAACCGTTCGCTATAAATTAGTAAACCCTAAATTTCATAAAGACTTGTTTCTTTTGAAGTTTAGTTTTTTTTGAGGATATTATTAGAAAATATTATTTTGAATATCTACTCTTGATTTATACAAATCTGAATATGCTTTTTGAATTGTAATAAGTGAATTATCAATTTGACTAATATAGTTGCGTGCAATTTCTTTTTGATTTTCTTTAGAAGGTAAAATAATATCAATTTCAAAAAAATCACTACTTAACAAATTTTTAATTCCTGTTGTTTGATTTTGGATAAACTCCATATATTCCAAGTGATATAATGTTCGCAAGTAGGTATATACGTATTCAGCATCAGCTATATCTTCATTAATTGTAATTTTTTGTAAAAAATTAGAAAAGACAACAGGTTTGTCCGTTGGTATTTTTTTAATAATTGCAACTCTACCAACAGGCTGAATTGGACTTCCTCCTGATTTCTCAACAAGAATTTCATTTTCTTTTAACTGTAAATTTTTGATTTTTCTTTTAGGAATATATCTCAAAGCAATATCACTCAAATCTAAATTGAAATTATTATCAAAATTTGTATTTCTAAGAACATAACATAATTCATAATTATCATCTTCATTTATACCTTCTGTATTTGGATCTACTCCCCATTCTCCAGAAGTAGAAGAAAGAACACAGTCTTGAAGTTTAATTTTATTTTCTTTTTTATCTTCAATTTTTGATTTTATTTTTTTGAATTTAGGACAATATCCTTTTGGATCTACTCTTCTTCCTTGAATTTCACTTGCATTTACAATAAATATTTGTTCTTCAAAATCTTTATCTATAACTAAATTCTTTTGTAACTTTTCAAAATTTTTATAATGTTGTAAAATAAAGTCCAAGTCATTTGTACTCTCATCTTTACCTGTTGCAGTATAGCCAATTTTTTCAGCTATTGCCATAAAAATAGGATAATCTAAATTGGCTGCTTTCTTCCCTATTTTTTTCACAAATAAAAGTGAAGATTTGACAGTAGCTCCGTAATGGCTAAAAGCTATATCTGGAATCGAAACGATAGCTAAAATTTGAGTTTTCTCAAGTATAAAATCCCTAACATATTGTAATGAAGAGTTAATTGCAATGCTATCAGGCAGAATTATCGCCATTATTCCAGTATCTTCTTTCAAAAATTCAAGACATCTTTCTATAAATAATATTTCTGTTTTTTGATTTTTTCGTTTTGTGTTTTTTGCGCCTAATTCATATTGTTCTACAAAACCAGCTTCTTTTTCTGACGATTTAACAGTTGCTCCAAAGGGAGGATTTGTAAGAACAAAATCAAAAGAATTGAAAGCAAACTTTTTGTGTTGTGCTTCTATCTTTTCAATTTTTTCTAAACTATCATAAGCAATCACATTTGTATGTCCATCATCATGAATAATCATATTCATTTTGCAAACTCTAGCAATTTGATCGTTTATTTCTATGCCATACAAATTATCCTTTGCGAAATTATGCCAAATTTTATAGGCTTCTAACGTATCATAATTCTTTTCTGCATACGTTCTTACATAATCCATTGCGTTTAATAGAAAGCCTCCACTTCCACAAGAAGTATCAAGTATTTTATCTGAATGATCAATTTGAACCAAATTAACCATAAATTTTATGATATTCCTAGGTGTAAAAAATTGTCCCATTTTACCTTTAAAAAAGTCTTCCATAAACTTTTCAAAAGCAACTCCTTTTGTATCTAAATCCGTTTTATTGATAGATATTTCTTGCAAATGTTCGACAGCAGAATATACTATTTTGGGAGATAGTTTTATATCTTCACTAAAAACTTCTCCATTTCCTTTTTTAGAATTTTGATAAATTATATTTATTCGCTCAAAAACATCTTTTGGAGTTTCGTTTGTTCCTATTTGAAAATCATAATACTGTTTGTTAGGTTTCGTTTTTTCATCTTTGAGTTTACAAAAAAGAAGTTTTGAAACTTCATCAAAAGCAGTCGTAGGAGCTAATTTTCCACCTTGCCATATTGTTGTATGACATTTTGAAAGTGCAGAAATCAGTTCTTGCCTTGAAACTGTTTTCAAATCTCTGTTTGCGTCTCCTTTTATAAACTTAAATTTAGGAGCATTTCCATATTTTTCAGGTATATCAGCAATTACATTTTTTTCTCTTTCACTTGATTTAAAACCAGCCACATCAAAGGCAGTTCTTGTATTTCCTGCTACAATAATCGCAAATTTTGCTCGCTTACTATTTGCATTTCCAAACGCTTGCTCAATAGCTTGTTTAAATTCGGCATCTGTTATTCCATCTCTTTTTGTTTCAACAATCAAATATGGTTTTTTACACTCATCGTCTTCATACAAAACTATATCTGCTCTATCATCAGGCGTTCGACGTTCTACTTTTACCTCAATATCAATTCTAGTTGAAAGATAACTATAATCTCTAATCAATTCGACAAAATAAGCTGCTCTAATTTTTTCTTCAGGATTCTTAAAAGTTATAGTATAATCTCTTGTGCAATAATAAGTTATTTTATTTTCAATTTCATCTATTGAAAATAATTTATTTTTGATACCAAATTCTATATTTTGCCAAACTTTAGATTGTAAATCTTTCATTATTAATTGCATTTATTGAGTAAATCGTAATTATCAGATAAACCTCAAAGATACGTTTTAGTGCTTACTATTCATACAATTTAGACTAAATTTGCTAAAAAAAATATCAATTTCTAATTTTACACTCTACTTTCACCTCTCCATCACTTCCAAAATCGCATCGACATATTCTCTATCATTCGAAAGACGTGGTACTTTGTGCTGTCCTCCTAGTTTTCCTTTTGATTGTAGCCATTTGTAAAACGTATTTGGCTCTGCAAAATGAACGATTGGCATAACTAAAGCTATATTTCCTGCTCGTTTGGCATCGTAATCCGAATTTATTTCTCTTAGTTTTTCGTCTAATGATTCTACAAAAAGAGTTTCATTTTCTGGGTTTTTCTCAAATTCGATAATCCATTCGTGTCCTCCTTGTTTGTGATTTCCTCCTGCTTCGCCTTTTATATAAATCGGTGCTGCTGTATAATCTTTTAGTTTTGCGTTTGTTTTTTGACACGCATACGCCAGGGCACTATCAGCATTTTCTACTACAACTTCTTCTCCAAAAGCATTAATAAAATGTTTTGTACGTCCTGCAATACGGATTCTAAAGGGACTTAAAGACGTAAATTTTACCACATCACCAATAGTATATCGCCAAAGACCCGAATTAGTAGAAATAATCATCGCATATTTTTGATTTAATTCTACCTCTTGTAGCGTTATGGTTTTGGGATTTTCTTTGTCCCTATTAGCTTCATCAGCCATCGGAATAAATTCATAATAGATTCCATAATCTAAAAGCAATAATAAATCTTCGCTATTTTTTTGGTCTTGCAGCGCAAAAAATCCTTCAGAAGCATTATAAACTTCCATATAATTCATTTGGTCAGAAGGAATAAGTTCTTTGAAAAGCTGACGATAAGGCGTAAAGGAAACTGCGCCATGAAAAAAGCATTCTAAATTGGGCCAAACCTCCAAAATTGATGTTGCGCCTGTAACTTCTAGTATTTTTTTGATTAAAAAAAGTGTCCACGTCGGAACGCCTTGAATGCTTGTTACATTTTCTTTCGAACTTGCTCTTGCCATGGCCTCCATTTTTTCCTCCCAATTTTCCATCAAAGCAATTTCTAAACTAGGCGTTCGGAGATATTCTGCCCACGCAGGTAAATGGTTCATAATCAGAGCCGAAACATCGCCACAATTTTTTTCTCCTGTAACTGGATTTGGCTGCATACTTCCACCTACTCCAAGTCCTTTTCCTGTAAAAAAGCCTGTTCCTATATTGTTATTGGCATAAATGGCTATTAAATCTTTTCCTGCTGCATAATGATTGTTATCCAAACACTCTTCTGAAATAGGAATGTATTTACTTCGTGCATTTGTAGTTCCAGAAGATTTTGAAAAGCCGATAATAGGCTTATTCCAAAGTAAATTTTGTTCTCCTCTCAAACTCCTTTCTATGTAGGGATAAAACTCTTCATAGCTAGAAATAGGAACATTTGCAGCAAACTGTTCTTGATTTTTGATAGAAAAATAATCAAATTTTTTACCCCATTCTGTGTTTTTTCCTGAAGCAATTAAATACTTAAAAACTTCTTCTTGCACCTGAAAAGGATTTTTTTTGAAATTTTCTATTTTTTCTAAACGAGTAGAAAATATTTTTGTACCAATCCAATTAACAAATGACTTCATAAATTATAGAGTTTGAATAAAAAAATTAGAGTGTCGTTAGTGGAGACACCAACAACGGCAGTTTAAAAAATGTGTTTTTATTATGTGTGTGTTTTTCGCACCTTAAAAGGTACGATACATTTTCTCACTCTAAAGAGTAAGGCTACTAAATACTTTGTGCTGCAATCCAAGCTGTTGTCCAAGCTGCTTGAAAATTAAAACCTCCTGTAATGGCATCAATATCTAAGACTTCGCCTGTAAAATACAAATTAGGTAAAATTTTGCTTTCCATCGTCTTAAAATCCACTTCTGACAAAGAAATTCCACCACAAGTTACGAATTCATCTTTATAAGTGCTTTTTCCATTTACATGAAAAATTCCCTGTGTAAGTTCGTTTGAAAGATTTTCTAACTCTTTATTAGAAAGTGATGCCCAGTTTGTAGTAAGGTCTATGTTTGCAGCTTCAACTAATTTTTTCCAAAGGCGATTCGGAATATCAAAAGGAGATAGTGTTCCAATTTGTTTTTTGCGCCATTCTTCTCTTTGTGCTTTTAATATTTTCAAGGCATTTTTTTGAGTATCTTCTATCCAATTAATGCCCATTTCAAATTTATAATTTTTGTTGGCTAGTTCTCTCGCTCCCCATGCAGAAAGGCGCAAAACAGCAGGTGCAGAAAGGCCCCAATGTGTAACCAAAACAGCTCCGTTTTCAATATTTAGTTTTGTATCTTTTGCCCAAACTGCTCCATTACTTACCGAAACACCTGCCAAATCTTTCAAACGAGCGTCGTTTTTTATGTCCATTGTAAAAAGCGAAGGAACAGGATTTGAAATAGAATGCCCCAAATCAGTAAGCATTTTCCAAGATTTTGGCTGACTTCCAGTTGCAAGAATAAGCGCATCGGCTTCTAAATTCGATTTGTTTTTTATTTGAATTTGCCATTTTTGATGTGTTTCTTCTGTTGGAGGAATCAATTTTTCAACTGCATATCCTTTTTGAATATCAATATTTAGTTTTTTAGTTTCTTTCAAAAAACAATCAATAATCGTTTGCGAATCATCAGAAACAGGAAACATGCGTCCGTCGGCTTCTGTTTTGGTTTTGACACCTCGTTTTTTGAGCCATTCTATCATATCTTGAGGTTGAAATTGATAAAATGCGCCTACAAGTTCTTTTTCTCCTCGTGGATAATTTTTGATAAGGTCTTCAGGTTCGAAACAAGCATGCGTAACATTACAACGTCCACCACCCGAAATTTTTACTTTTTTAAGGAGTGTATTAGTTTGTTCTAAAATAGAAACGTTATAATTCGGATTTTTTTCTTTTAAATTAATGGCTGCAAAAAATCCACCTGCACCACCACCAATTATAATTATTTTTTTGTTTTTCATTTACTTTTCTGTTTCCTTTCTATATACTGAAGTTATTTGAACTTTGACAATAGTCTGTAATCAGACTTTGACAATAGTTTAGATTACAGGTTTTATTTTCTTCAACTATTGTCAGAGTTTGCTTAGGCAAACTACTGACAAAGTTTTTTCGGAAAAAATGAAAGTTCAAACAGTTTCAGTTTTTAATTTCCATTCTAAACTTTTATCTTCAAAAGAAAAACGTATAATTTTCATATAAAAAATCAGGTTATCTGACAATTTTTGTGAAAGTTATTAGTCGTAAAACCAAATTCATT
>PFKD01000123.1 GCA_002784125.1 Flexibacter sp. CG_4_10_14_3_um_filter_32_15 | reverse complement strand
ATCGGAATAAGCATCGCAAAAAACAACGCTCCACTATACGGACAAAATGCTAAGGCAAACAATGCACCCAATAGAAAAGAACCTACTAAACCTTTGGTTTTGAATTTATCTGAAAGTGTATCAATAAAATTTCCACCTTTGATAAAATTGAGTTTGATTACATCAAGCATTACCAGACCAATAAAAATCAATACAAAACCGATATATTTTTCGCCATTTCCTTGAAAGAGTTTTGCCACTTGAAATTTACTTGCACCAAAATAAATAATAGCACCAATAAGCGTATAGGAAAACACCCTGCCCAATGTATAAAGCACACCACTCAACAAAACTTTCCTTTTGTCTGTGATAGTTTTGGCAATAAAAGCCGTTGCCGTTATGTTGGTAGCTAATGGACAGGGAGCAATGGCAGTCAATAAACCAAGTATGAAAGCTGCCAAAATAGGCGTTTCTCTGTTTTGAGCTAATTCATTTAACCACTCCATACATTACGATTTCAAAAATAACTCAATTTCTTTTTTTAGCATTTCGATAAATTTATCTTTATCTCTAGCATTCATAAAAGCGACATCTCTAGCATTCATAAAAGCGACATCGGTCAAATCTTTTTTCTTCCCTGTTTTTGGATTATATAAAAATAATGACGTTCCTGAGGCTTCGAATTGTTCTGCTTTTTTTTCATTTTTTTTGTCATCTACATTGACTAATGAAAATGGAATGGAAGTATAACTTTTGAGTGTTTCTCTAGTCAGTTCTTCGATTTTGTTGCATGTCATGCATCTGTGTTCGGAATGAAATTGTATGATTTCAATTTTAGCCACTTCTGTTTTTGTGGTAGTAGTTTTTTTATCGTTTTGAGCTTCGGTAGTGCAAGCTGTGGCAAAGAAAAATAGCATTAAAGCCACCAAAGACAAGAACATGTTCGTTGATTTCATGAGAGTTGAATTTAAGTTTGAGAGTTGGTTATAAAGTTTGAGTTTTTCCGTATTTATTGATGATTGCTAGTTGTCCTGCATGGTAGGCAGTATGCGAAACAATCCTACCAAAGGCTTCGGCTTTTGTTTTTGCACCAAATTCTTTTGTTGTAATTATTGTTTCCCAATCATGTTCAGTTTGTTTTTCGACAATAGATTTGAGTTTTTCAAAGGATTCTGAAACATACTTTTTTAATACCTCTACGTCTGTCCATTCTCCTGTGTCTATTTTATCGATGACTGTTTTGGCAGATATTTTTACTGAACTATCTCCAAAAACATTTTTAGCAAAAAGCAATTCTACATCTCCAATATGACGAATAAGAAAGCCAATAGAATTAGTTGAGTTTTCTAATTTTTTTGATAAATCGCTATCTGTAATGTCTTTTAATTGATTTGAAAAGCGTGTTCGGGATTCTATCCAAAGCTCAAGTAATGATTCTGTTTTTGATTTCATGTTTTTGATTTTAAAATAATGTGTTCGTTTTCTTATAAAACGAACCTTACGCTTCTAAAAAATCGTTGCATTCAGTTTTGAGAAACTGAATGCAACGATTACTTTTTATAATACTAAATTAAATATAAATCCTGAAAGAATAATAAAAAAAGTAACTAATCCAAAATAAATAGTTATTAGTTGTACGCTCATTACTTTTTTGAGTAAAGTAGCTTCAGGAATCGATAAACCAACCGTTGCCATCATAAAAGCGATTGCCGTTCCGAGTGGAACACCTTTTGCCACAAAAACCTGAATCACAGGAACAATGCCTGCTGCATTAGCGTACATCGGAACAGCCAAAACAACGGCAAGAGGAACTGTCCACCACTGTCCACCACCTAAATATTGTCCAAAGAAGTTTTCAGGAACATAGCCATGCATCGCTGCACCAATAGCAATTCCGATAACGACATAAAGAATAACCCCTTTTACGATTTCCCACGCACCACGAGTAATTTCGGGCAAACGCTCAAAAAAAGTCTGTTTTTCTTCTTCGTATTCGCCTTGTTGCATTTTGTTTTCCAAAATCTTTTTGACCCAATCAGATAGCAAAGGTTCAAGATTAAATTTACTCAAAACCCAGCCTCCAATAGTTCCTAAAAAAATACCAGAGGTAACATAAATTAGCGTTGCTTTTATACCAAACATGCCAATAAACATTGCAATAGCCACTTCATTAACTAACGGCGAAGTAATAAGAAAGGCAAAAGTTACTCCGAGAGGAATCCCTCCTTGCACAAAACCAATGAACAAAGGCACAGACGAACACGAACAGAACGGCGTAATTGCTCCAAAAATAGAGGCAAAAAGATATTCTAATCCGTATAATTTTTTCTTGTTTAGAAAGTCTTTTAGTTTTTCGATAGGTAAGTAGGCATTTACTATTCCCATCAAAAAGACAATCAAAAACAAAAGAATTAGAATTTTCAATGTATCGTATACAAAGAAATTCAAAGCTGTACCCAAATGAGTTTGTGCGTCAATCTCAAATACGGAATATATTAGCCAATCGGCAAAATGTTGTATCCAGTCAAACATAAGCTTTTTTTTTATCTGTTTTTTTTAACAACAACCCGAAGTAGAACAACACGAATCGCTGCCTGTAACGACAGACGTGTCACCTTTGGTTGCAAATCCTTTTTGTACCCAACGAGCAATTCCGTGTTGCATATTTACGGCATTTGTATAACCGTGATTGACTAAAAAGCCCGTTGCTCGTAGGCTTCTGCCTCCTCCTTTACATACCATGACGACTTCTTTGTCTGTTGGTATTTCGGTGTAGCGTTCTTCAAATTCGCTTAAAGGAATGTTGATAATATTTGGTACGTCGTAGGCAAGTTGTTCGACTTCGTCTTTTTCACGCACATCGACCAATAAAGCACCTTTTTTTACCCATGCTTGTGTAGTTGTTGGGCAAATTTCTTTTACTAAGGTTTGATTTTCCATGTTATTTATTTTGGTTTAATTATTTGTTTAGAAGTTCAATAATTTCATTTATTTGAGCAATTCTGCCTTTGACTTTGATTTCGTTATCTATCATCAAGACAGGCGTTGTCAAAACATTATATTTCATCATTTCCTCAATGTCTTCTATTTTTTCAACATTGGCTTCTATGTTTGTTTTTTTGAGTGCTTCAAGAACATTCGTATAGGTAGCTTTGCATTTTGGGCAGCCTGGACCTAATATTTTTATCTGTTTCATATTTTTAATTGGTTTAATTATATAGTCTAATTAATTACTGTTCGTAAATATACGAACAATTATTTTAATTCGTAAATATACGAACAATTATTTTTAAATTTTATAATTTTTTATGATTTTGTTTATTAGCTACTTTAAAGTGGTGGAATGGAAATTATTTTAAAACCTTATTTAATAAGGCTTTAGCAAGATTAAAATTTTCTCGGTTGATACAATATTTTGTTGTGGGTGGAGTGATATCGCCCTGTATAAGTCCTGCTTCTTTGAGTTCTTTGAGATGTTGTGATAAAGTCGATTTTGCAATGGGCAGTTCTTCTGCCATATCACCATGATAACAACATGTCTGTAAATTGAGCAATTCAAGGATAGCAATACGAACAGGATGTCCTAATGCTTTTGCAAAACGTGCTGTTTGCTCTTGTTCGATAGAAAAATAGTTTTCTTTTGTAGTAGTGGGCATATTTAATTAATTTTTATTGTTCGTAAATATACGAATAAAAAACTTTATAAAAAACGAAGGGTTTATTAAAAAGCAAACTCTTCGTACTTCGTTACTTTATCAATAAATGAATGGTCTTATCTATCTAAGTCAGGCGCAAAATTTTTAGAATTTTTTAGCTCTTCTATTTATTTTAGTTACCGTACTTTCAATCATTCCTCTACTTTAGAATGCTGAAGTTTTGTTTGTTTAAACTATAATTTTTACCAAATCAAAATATACTTTATCTAGATGGTCAAAATCTCCATCTGTCGTAATTAATGTAGCTTCTAAGAGATGTGCTGTTGCAGCAATCCATAAATCATTTTTCCCATGTTACGAGAAGAAAGTCCAAAAGGCAAAGGTTTATTTTCTAATTTTCCTTGGCTGTACGCATCTATTTCAGCATAGACTTCTAATAAATCCTCACTTTCAAGTGGAATGATTAGAAATTTTCTAAGCCAAGTATTTACGTTTTCGTATTTTTTAGCAGACCATTTTCTTTGCTTCCCTAAAGATTTCATTTCAGCAAAAACCACAATAGAAATAATAATATTTACATCTGTTAGATTTAAACCCAAATTTTCAAAGGTATCCATAATCACTTTTTCGCCTTTCAAATGACCTAAAAGAACATTTGTGTCTAATACAAAAGTTTTCATTTCTATATATTTTAAAGTTCTTTCAATAATTCTTCAAAAGGCTCATCGTCATCTAAAACGCCATGCAGAGCTAAAACATTTTCAGTTTTATAATTTTGAGATTGAATAAGTGAAGAAGGGTTTATCTTATCTTTTAAAGGTTTTGCATAACGTAAAATGACACTTTCTTGTACGATTTTATTCAATAAATCTTCAAAATAAGCTAATATTTTATCTTCTCCTATCTTATCCAATAAAGCTGTAATTCTACTTTTTCGCTGTTCTATCAACATATTAGTATTATTTGGTGTGGAATATATTTGTAGCTAATTTAATAAAAAAATATGAATTTAGGAAAATACGTCCTGTCGTTAAATATGAACAAACTTACAAAAAAATCTCACTCATTAAGGTAATTTGTATTTATCTGTATTCAAAATCCTATTAATCCTACGAATCCTTAACCAATCCATTAAAGTATTTCCAATCATTCCTCTTCTTCCTTTTTAATAACTTTCTGAACGGTATAACGGTCATTGAGAGAAACAGCACACAATAAAAGATAAAAAACTGTTCCTAATTCTATTCCGTGTTTGGTAATAAAAGTAGTATCTATAATTCCGAAAGACTTCAAAACGGCAAGTAAAATTCCGATAGAAAAAAGATACGAACCCGAAACCACAAAACGAGAAAAAGCATAGCCTCTAGCCCGAGTCATGACAGCCGTATAAAGAATCAAAGCAGCAGCAAAAAGAGCATTTGCAACCACAATTTGGGTAAGAAGATTGTAATATCCTATAAAAACGATACTTGCCACAATACCAGCAATGAGCGAAGAAAGCTGCATTAATCTTTGTAAAATAAGAGCATGTTTTTTGGTAAGAAGAAAAAGCTGCGTAAAATTAAGAGCCGAAACTGTGAAAACACCAATACTAAAAGGCAGAGCTTGATTTCCCCAATTGGGCGCAGTTGCCCACAAATATTGAAAGGCATAACCATTAAAAACAGACAAAAAAAGTGCTGCTGAAAGCACTAGCATAGCATAATACAAATAAGAACGAGTTTTGAGAAGACTTCCAATCAAGAAACCATAAGCAGCCAAAACTATAAAAACACCAAAAAGACCACCAAAAATAAACTGTTCGCCTAATATTTCCTCAAACAAATTACTCTCATTCCAAAGTTTTATCGAAACTTGCAAACTACCCTTTGTTTTGACACGAAAATAATACGAAACACTATCTCTTGAAACAGGAATTTTGAAAATTAGATTGTGATAATTAATATCTCTTTGATAAAATGGCAACATATCGCCACTATGTTTGACTTGCCAAGAATTTGAAACCGTATCTCTATAAAAAAGCGAAACACTATCCAATAAAGGATATTCTAGTTCTAAATAAAAAATTTTATTCTCTACATGAGGAGGAATTTTGACACGAATCCATTTTGCACTTTCTTTAAAACCAAGATTCAAGTACATGGATTGTATAGAAATAAAATCAGCCGTTTTTTTTTCTACTTCATAGATAGTCAGAGTATCAAAGTTTTTGGTTGAATTTATACTTCCCAAAAGCTCTAAATGAATTCGTTCTCCTTCTTGCCCTGTATGTTCGGAGGAAATATTTTTTTGTGCAAAAACAGTCATTGAATTTCCTACTAAAAATAAGAAAGACAATAAACGAATAAAAAAGAAAAAGTTATCTTCAAGTTTTGGCACAATAGTATTAAAAATAGAAATTATTTGTGTGTGTAGGATATTTGTAAGAGAATGATTCTCACTAAAATAGAAAAAGTATTAGTTTTACTATTGGCTTTACTAAAAACGCATTTTTTTCTCATAAAACAAAACATAACTTACAAATAATTATCAATTAACGAGGAATTAAATCAGAAAAATCATTTTATAATTTTGCTTCATGTTAGAAAAAACAACAGGAATCGTTTTAGGATTTACAAGATATAGCGAAACTTCTATCATTTGCCGAATATTTACCAAAAAATTTGGCTTAAATTCCTATATGATAAACGGAGTACGACAAAAAAGCAAAACCAGCGCACGAAAAATGGCTTTGTATCAACCTCTCACTATTTTAGATTTAGTAATTTATTACAAAGAAAATAAAGGATTATTGCGTATTTCGGATTCGTCCATTGACCATCCTTATAGAAGTCTTCCCTTTGAACCAAAAAAATCTAGTATTGCTTTATTTTTGACAGAAATTCTTAGAAAAGCCTTACAAGAAGAAGGAGCAAACGAAGAATTATTTGATTTTCTATTAAAAAGTATGATTTTTTTAGATGATGTAGAAACAGAATACGAAAATTTTCATATTCAATTTTTATTAAAACTGATTCCTTTTTTGGGTTTTGGTGTAGATTCAGCAGAAGATTTTTTTGAGTTAGAACGCCCTCAATTTGAAATCAATAAAATGACAACTGATTATGTAAATGCGCTCATGAAACTAGAATACACCGATTATTTACCAATGAATGGAAAAATGCGTCGAATGTTTTTATATTGGATTTTGGCTTTTTACAGAAGTCATTTAGAAGATTTTGGATATATTCGTTCGCTGACTGTTCTGAAAGAGATATTTGAAGAGTAATTGGGGGCAAGGGGAAATGAAGGGGCGAGGGGGCGAGAGATTGGGGAATTTCAATTTTATTCTCTTGTATTTCTCTCTTAACTCTGTGGTCAGAAAGTATTTTGTATTCGCATTTAATTCATAACTCATCATTTACAATTCACAATTCACGTTATGACTTTGATTAAAAAGAAAAAAACGATTTATCCTATCAATGAGCCGTTACGCAAATTTTTGATAGAATATAAAAAAGAAATTAATATTCCTGTTTCGTATTCTGACCTCAGCCGTTTTACAAGTTCGATAAATTTGTACGACAAAAAAGGCGAAGATACGTTGTGGCTAACTGTTTTTTATGCCTCAGAAGACATGAAAGAAATTTATAACGGATTAAAGAAAATCTATGCCATGCTAAAAGCAGATGGCGACCTTTCGGTAATGGATCATTTGTATATCGATAGAGTAGATTTGTGTTCGTATGGAAATACAAAGCCATTTCGTGTAAGAATTGTAAATCAAATCAATGATAATTTTGATTATTATTATATCAAACAAGCTGATGCTTCTCGTGTCTATGGATTGGAATTGGAAGATATGATTTCACCAAATAGAATAAACTATCTCGTTCATAAACAGACACTTATAGAAGAGCATATTGCAGGAATCCCAGGGTATCAGTTTATTCAAGAACGATTGAAAGACTTAGAATTTAATAAAATTCGTTTGGCAAAAGAGTTTGTAAAGTTTAATGAACGTTGTTTTGTTCGTCTTTTGGGAGATATGCACTCCAATAATTTTGTGATTGATATTACACCTGATTTTGAGGAAGTACATTATCGAATCCGTGCCATAGATTTTGACCAGCAGTCTTTTGAAGGGCGTAGAATTGTCTATATGCCTCAATATTTCAAAGAAAATAATCCAATTATTCAGTTGGGAATTGATATGATGACACCTGCCACCGTTCAGCAATACCAAAAAGAAGAGCGTTCGCTTATGGCACAACGCATAAAGGCATCTCTACATTCAGTAAAAGATTTATTGAAAGCGATGCGAAAAGAACCTATTTCGCCAAAAGAAAATGTAATTCAGCTTAGAGAAGAATTAGCCGATTTTTATAAAAATGATAAATTTTTGAAAGCTAGAAACATGGGAAGTGTTTTACAGACTAGCTTGGAAATGCTTTTTTAAAAAAACTACCCTAATCAACATTTTTCTAGTCAATTAGGGTAATTTTGAGAATTTAATTATTCAGTTGAACATCTGTATTGATTAATCGGAATAAAACTCATCATCAACCGTTTCATCAAACTCAAAAACTCCGTTTTCATTTTTACTTATTTCAGTCATTCTAAAAATTGCCATTCTTGGAATATAACCGTAAATATGAGGAAAAAGTAAACCATCAGGTGCATATTCATCTTTTATAAGCGAATGAACACGCTCAGGCGCAATATGCAAAACCAAAACAGACTCTTCATTTTCAAAATATTTGTTGGCAGAACGTGCTACCTCTCCAGCATACGAACAATGAATAAATTCCCCCGGAGGACGAATCTGTGTATCTTGATAATGGTCTAAATCCCAATCGGATAGTTTTACTAAATGATAAATACGCTTTGGAAGTGGATTTGTAAATATATTTTTTGGGTCTTGCCAGCGTTCCCAGTCGTAGGCTTGAATATTCGGAAAATGCTTTTTGTAATCGTACATAGAAGGCAAATCATAACTATATCCGTGATAATAATAGCTTTTTTGCTGCTCTTTGGCGTATTCTATTTCCATCAGCATCGTATAAGTTCCCAAACTGTTGCTATAATAATCGGAGTCATACATTCCATAAACGGATGAAATGGCTTCATTTCCAATATCAAAAAAACTACAAGCGATTAACTTTCCTCTTCCTTTATCAATAGGATTTGTTTTACCTTCTCTTTTTGTATCATAAACATTTATCTGATAGGTAGGGTTCGGAATTTTGTCTGGCTGACGAGAAAGAAAAACATAAATATCTTGTGGAATGGTATGTGAGAATTTTTCTTTGTGTTTATTAAAAAGAACGTGATGTTCTGTTGTAAGTGCAATCGGTTCAATTACAGTTCTGAAATGCTTATTTTTGGCTATAATTTTCTTAAAACTTTTGCTATGTTCATAGCCTTCCAAATCTACACGCAAAGGCACAACCATACAAAGCACATCATTATATAATGCCCAACTGTATCTATAAAAATGCGTTCCAAAATGTTGCCATCCGTCTTTCCACAACAAATCTAATTGTTCTGGTCGGATACGCATGAGATGTTTGCTTTCATTGATATAATTAGGTGGAATTGCCATTACTTACAAGTATAAATTATGGTTTACATTTTTTAAACGACGTTCACAGAAAAAACACAAAGAATGAAGAGAAACTTCTAAAATCTAACTTCTGATTTTATTTATTAGTAACTGATTTTTACTCTTCTTCAACAGCTAACTGTACTTTTATTCCTAATTCGTGTCCAATATCCATTACTTGAATAATTTTTTGAATTGGAGTAGTATTTTCAGCGTGTAAAACAACGTCTTTATCACCAGAATTTGTGAGGATAGATTTCAGTTCGTCTTTCATTTGTTCGATAGCTACTTCTTGCTTATTGACATAAAATTTTCCTTCTTCTGAAATAGTAATTGTCAGTTTTGGCATTACTGCTCCCCCCGAATTACTTGTCGGAACATTTACTTCTACTGCTGAAGGCGTTACAAAATTGGAAGTAAGCATAAAAAAAATGAGCAATAAGAATACAATATCTGTCATGGAAGACATGTTAAAACTAGGGTCAAATTTGAGTTGAGATTTGGGCATAACATTCTTTAGTTTAGGATTAATTTTATTTTTTTAAATCGTTAATCTTGAAGAAGTTAGCTTCTCTGTTGCAACATCAATATAAAATCATGAATGAGTGTATTCATTCTACCTGTTACTTTATGAATTTTGGCTATCAAATAATTATACATAATGTAAGCAAAAAGTCCTACCACAAGTCCACCCATTGTAGTTCCCATGGCTTGATAAATTCCTTCTGCCAAAACTTTTGCACTTGTTGCTCCATCTTGATTGGCGAGTTCTGAAAAGGCTTGAATCATTCCTACAACTGTTCCTAAAAACCCGACCATTGGCGCAGCACCTGCCACCAAAGAAATATAACCTACTTTTCGTTCTAATTTGGTAAGCTCTCTTTGAGCTACTTCGTCGATGCGTTCTTTGAGTGCGTTGGACGGTATATATGCCATCATTTCAAGACTTTCTCTCAAAATAATAGAATAAGAAGACGACGATTTACGCAAGGCTTCTTGTGCGCTGTCCATTCCTCTGCTCATAAGTAATTGTTTGATACGGTCCAATAAATCTTTGGGATTTTCTCTAGTGAGCTTAAAAAATGTCCACATTCTTTCCAAGAAAAAGTAAAAAAGCAATATGGAAAGAGCAATAAGAGTATGGCTAACAATTCCTCCTTTCATAAATACATTTAAGTAATTTACGCTGTCAGGGGAAATTTCAGTAGTGGCTTGAAGTAGAATAAAGGAAATATTCACGTTGAAATTAATTATTAGATAGAAAGATAGCTTTTAATAATACTTTTTTTGCACGATTTGAATAAATTAGAAATGAAAATTATTTAAGAATAGGTTGTGTTTTTGTTGGTATGGCTGCGCTAAAACACCAACAAAGGCTGTGTTATTTTTCCATAGAATTGGGGTTTGCAAACCCCAATTCTATGGAAAAATGCTTATTCTTAAACAACTTTATAGTCAGAATCAAAATAATAAACTTCAACTCTGACTTTCAGACTATTTTTAATAATTAAGAACCCACATATCAGGATATGCACTTCCTAATGTATTTCTTTGATTGTAGGCTTCTCGCTGCGAAGCTTGGTCACCTACGGTTACTCGGTACATGCCACGTTTAGGATACATTACAATTTTAGAATCAGCTACTCCACTTCCTTGCAAATCTGAACGAAGTTTGCGAGCATTTTCTATTTCTGCAAAACTACCTATAACAATATAGAAACGATTCTTAGGGTCATTAATTATATCTTCTGGTTGTGTTTCCGAATTTCCTGTATATTCTGTCGATGGGTCTGTGCCATTGTTTGCTGTATTATCAGTTGCATTTGTATCATCGGCCGAATTAGCATATGTATTATCTGTAGTATTATCTGTAGTATTATCTGTAGTATTATCTGTAGTATTATCTGCCGTTGCATCCGTATTATCCACCTCTGTTACAGGATCATTATTTGTATCATTTGTAACGATAGTAGTTTTAGGTTTTTGTCCTAATAAAGCTCTTACACTTGCCATTGCTCCATCATTTGTATAGATATAGAGTAAAAAGACAAAGGCAAATATAATAGGAATAGCAATGAGCCACAAAACAAGCGAAGAACCTTTTTCCTCTTCTTCTTCCTCTTCCTCATCTTCTTCTACATTAATAACTGGAGGAGAAGTTTCTTTTTTTACAGGAGGGTTTTCTACGTGCGAAGTAGATTTTATGAAGTCTTCTTTTTCCTTTTTCAGACGAGCTTCTTCTTCTACTGGATCTTTAATAAGTCCATCTCCCAAGGTAGCAAAAAGGGCTGCATCTTTTACATTTTCAGAATCTTCATTGGTTTTCTCCTCATCTGTTTTTTCTTTTTGGGCATCTCTATCAAAAGCAGGCTCTTGGGTAGTTGCAGCAACCACATTTTCATCTTTATTTTCTCGTTTGTTAAGAGGTTTTCGTTCAAGTGAAGGCAGTCCAAAAGAATCATCTAACAAATTTTCATCATCTTGCTCAAACTCCAAAGAACTGTCAGGTTTTTTCTTAATAATTCCCAAATGACTAATATGCGAACTCCCCGAGTTTCGAAGTTCGTCATCTATCTTATTTGTCATTCTTTCTAGTTCTTTTTGAAAATCAAAAATACTAATTCCTTCAGCTTCAGTTACACGTTTGCGTAAAAGCTCATTTTTATCGCTCTTTAATTTTTCATAAAAATGAATTTTTTTACTTGGTGGAGCTACTTTACTACCCGAAATTTCAGAGCCTGCATAACCTGCTACGAAAGTACCGAGTTTTGGAACAACGACTTCATCGTTTTCATTTAATAATTGTTTGATATATTTTTCGAGCATGCTGCCTATAATTTTATTTGAAGAATTTCGTAAAAAAGAAGTTTAAAAAATGCGTATTTTTTGATAAATTTTTAATAAAATAAGTTCAAAAACCTTTTTATGAAGAAGATTGAAAAACTATTTAACTCAAAATTTACGGATTTATATGAAAAGGTAAAAACAAATAAGCAAAAAAAATAACTTTTGTCTATAAAATTTACAGATTTAGCGATTTTTTTGGTGAGTTTGTAGTAAAAATGGATAAATAATGAGTATATGATGGGTTACTTCACAATTCCCTCCACCAAAAATTCCTGCTTTTCATTAAGAATAACATCTTCCGAACCTTTGATAGAATAACTTTCTAACAAACCCTTATTCACTTTGATAATCAATGTTCTATCATTTTCATAAAGGTTATTTTTATCTTTTTGAATAATTAAAACTTCTTTTACATTTTCAAAAGAATCATCATTTTCTTTATCAAAAAAAATTTGCATTTCTTTTACAATTAAATTTCCCTCTTCTGTTTTGAAAGTCCATTTTTGAGGTGTTTTTTCTATTTTATACCTATCACGAAGTTGTGGTGTATTGATGTCAGCAGAATAAAAGAAGGCAAATTCATCTTTCCAATCTATTTTTTTGATTGTTTGTTCGCTTTTTTGTCCTTGTAAAATAGTTTTCTTTGTAATGGTAACTTCTCTTTTTTCTAAAGAATTAATTTGATTATCCAAAAAACCTTTCAAATCAAAAAATTGTGTATCGGCTGTTCCTTTTACATCAGGAGGAATACACGACGAAATACCAAAAACAAAGAATAGAAAAGCACAACATAGCGTTAAAGAGTACGAAAATCGGTTAGAAAATAGGTTCATAGCTTAACTTATTTGGGGAAAAGTCGTTTTTGAAAGTAAATTTAGTAAATGAATAAGAAACTACTAACGAATTCAGAGGAAAGTAGTTTTGAAATAAAATAACTTAATGAAGTGGCGATTTAATTTATCAAATTCATGATTTTACGATTTTTTAGATTACAAATTATTTGAAGACTGCACAATATTTTGTAAATTATTGAACGAACCATAAAATATTTGATTTTTCAGAAAAAATATACAGAAAATCTAAAATAAATATATGCAAAATACAGCAATTTGGCATCTATTCTAAAAAGATAAAAACTCATTCACTAATTTTCCACCTAAAATACGCTTTAATTATGGCAATGCTCATCATATTTACAATATTCGGACTTTTTTGGCTCGGCACGACGCTGGCTTCCATCACCTATGTGGTCTTCAAAAACAGTAAAAGTCTGACGCAACAACTAGAAGACCACCCTCCTTTTTGGTTACAAGATTACTACGCTTTTCTGAATCGCTATCACAAACCTCTTTTGATTGGAAGTATTGCTATGGGAATTGGTCTGACAATTTGGGGACTAAATTCACAAGACTATGGTTGTGAAACACCCTATTACCAACCAGAAACACACATTATAATCAAAAGAAGAGGTTGTCAGAAAAGAGTAAATCAGGAAAAAAATTATATCGAACGCTCTGCAACTCCTTACGGTGGAACAGAAAATTTGTATCGTTATTTTGAGCAAAATAAAAATAATTCAACAGGAGCAACAGGAACTATTTATGTTCAGTTTTTTGTACAAGAAGATGGTTCTTTAGCTGATATTTCGGTACTTTCTCCCATTAATCCTACTTTGGATAATGAAGCTATTCGTTTGATAGAAGAGTATCAAGAAGGCTGGCAGCCAGCTTTGTATCACGGAAGAGCCGTTGAGCAGCGTGTTGTTATTCCTGTTCAGTTTTAGGATGAAAATTTTATACGAGTTAAAACTAAACCTACAAACATTTGTGGGTTTTATTTTTGGATTAAATCTCCTATTCAAAGGGTAAACTTGTCATTAATTTATCTAAATCAATAATTCTTGCTTTTTTTATCAAAAAATACCTTAATTTATTCTATCTTAGATTTTGTATTAGTTTTATTCAATTTTTGAAGCAAAATGAGCGAACAAGCAGGAAAACCACGCAAAGATTTAACATCTGCCCCCCATTCTATTTCTGGTCAAAGACAAGCAGAACAGCGTAAAAAAGTACGTTTTCAAGACGACCATTTTAGTCGATTTCACGGCTATAACGAGCAATTTATCTCAAACTACAAAGAAGAACGATCGACAAAGATTTCTTTAGGAATTTGGGTACGAGTGGCTCTTTTTGTACTCATTTTATTGGTTTTGTTTTCTACTATTTTTGGAAATACTGTTTTTGCTCAAAATGATACAACTAATATAACAAATACTCAAGATACAACTATCAGTTATGCGCCTCCAATAAACAAGCCCATAAATTTTGAAGTTCCGAAAAGGTACAGTGCTGAAAAAGCAGATTTTGATATTTTGGTGCAAGAACTTTTTCCTGTTCCAGAAGACGATGTCGATTATAGTGATTTATATGAATCTTTATTTCAATTTTTTATTCAGCCTTTAGACCTAAATCGTGCAACTAGAAATGATTTAATAAGTACATTTTTACTTTCAGAACGTCAAATTGAAGATTTTTTAAAGCACAGAAAAAAATACGGAAGGCTGCTTAGTATCTACGAAATTCAAGCTATTCCTTCGTGGGATGCAAATACGATTGAACGGATTTTGCCATTTGTTACCGTTACAGAAAGCACTCTTCAACAAGATAATAGAAATCTTTTTGAGCGAATTTTGGCAGAAAAAAACAAAACTTTACTCATTCGTTATAGCCGTACTTTAGAAACACAGCGAGGTTATACAAGTGATACGACAGGCGCAAGTCGTTATTTGGGTTCGCCAGACCGAATTTATACACGCATGCGCATTTCGCATCTCAATGATTTTAGTATTGGATTTACGCTTGAAAAAGATGCTGGAGAACAGTTTATTTGGGATGAAAAAACAAGTAGATACGGTTTTGATTTTATTTCAGCTCACGCAGTTTTGCACAATCAAGGAAAATTCAAAACGCTTGCAATAGGAGATTATCAGCTTCAATTTGGGCAAGGATTGATTATGGGAGCAGGTTTTGCAGCAGGAAAAGGCTCTGAAACTATCAATACCGTTCGAAGAAGTACACAGGGAATTCGACCTTATACCTCCGTTTTGGAAACAGGCTTTCAACGTGGCACGGCAGCTACTTATTCTACTGGACAATTTGATATTACAGGCTATTATTCAAGAGTGGGAGAAGATGGAGGAGCTAGTCGCCTAGCTTTAGATACTTTAAATGACGGACAAGATGGCGATTTAATCAGCTCACTTATTGCAACAGGTTTCCACAGAACGCCCAACGAAATAGCTAAAAAAGATAATTTTATACGTACGGATGCAGGTGGAAATATCACATACAGAGATAAACAAAACAACTTAGAACTGGGAGCAACTCTAGCTTATACAAATTATGATAAAACTTTACAAAGAAACGACAGACTTTACAATCGCTTTGAGTTTAATGGAAAAGACAATTATAATTTTGGTCTAAATTATTCGTATGCTTGGCGAAATATGAGCTTTTTTGGAGAAGCTGCACGTTCGAAAAGTGGTGGAATGGGAATTATTTCAGGTGTAATTTTATCTTTGGCTCGTCCTTTAGAAATGGCTATGCTTTTTCGTAAGTACGATAGAGATTTTCATACTTTTTATGGAGCCGCTTTTGGGGAAGGTTCTCGTCCGATAAACGAACAGGGTTTTTATTGGGGAATAAAATATTCGCCTTCCAAAAAATGGCAGTTAGCAGCCTATTATGACCGTTTTCGTTTTCCTTGGATGCGTTTTTTGGTTGATGCGCCTTCCGAAGGACACGAATATTTGGCTCGCCTTACCTACCGTCCTTCTCGTGCTATCCAACTTTACGGACAGTTTAGACAAGAAGTAAGAGAAAAAAATTATAGAAATGAAGACGATACAAATCCCTCAAATTTCAATAAAATCACGCCTTACACAAGAAGAAATTATCAATTAAATTGTGATTATAAAGCCGAAGAAATTGTTTCGCTTCGTGCTAGAGTTCAGTTTAGTTCTTACGAACACGAAGCTCCAAAAACACAAGGTTATGTTTTGGTTCAAGATGTAAATTTAGATTTTGGGAAAGTTCGTTTTTCTACTCGTTTTGCCCTTTTTGATACTGATGATTATGAAAATAGGCAATATGTTTATGAAAAAGATGTTTTGTATTATTTCTTTATTCCTGCCTATTACGGTCGTGGTTTTCGTAATTTTTATATGATTCAAATCAAAGCAGGAAAGAAAATTGATATTTGGGCAAAATGGGCATACACAAAATACAGAAATCAAGAAACTATCGGCTCTGGATTAGAACGCATTGAGGGAGATTTGAGAAATGATATTCGAATTCAGATGAGAATTAATTTTTAATTTGATTAAAACCCTAAGAGCCTTTTAAGACTCTTAGGGTTTTGTTTTAATTTCCTATTTGTATTTGATGCGTTTCTACTTTTTCATCATAATAAATTCTCAAAATATACAATCCATTTTTCAAATTGTTTACTAAAAGTGTTCCGTTCATTTCTCTGTCCAAAATAGTTTCCTTTCTTAATTGTCCCAACATATCGTATAACTTCACTTGTATAGGAAGAACAGAACTAGGAATAGTCCCATCTTCTGAAAGCGAAATATCTAGTTTGTAAGTTGTAGGATTTGGATAGACTTTAAAATTATTTCTACCTCTGCCACAGTCTTGTACATACACTTGAATAGGAAACCAGTCAGAAGTAC
>PFKD01000218.1 GCA_002784125.1 Flexibacter sp. CG_4_10_14_3_um_filter_32_15 | reverse complement strand
CAAAGGTTACGCAACTTTGTTGCTAGGAAAGGACTATTTTAGATTTTATAAATGTCACTCATGTTATAATTTTGTACGATTAAGTAGTCGTGCAAAATTAATAATACATATAACTGATTAGCGAGTGATTTTTAAGATAAAACACAAGATAAATAAAATTATAATTACTAATTATTATTTTTTATGCGCATTCAATTTTCTTTGTATTTATCTTCATTCATCATATAGATCATAAAAATCATTTATCAATAAGTTCAAGTCGTTTTTATTTTGTCCAACTACTTACTTACAGTAGGTTGAATAAGTAAACGTAGTAGTATTTTTTTATAAAAATAAGGAAGAGGATTGTATAATCAAATTTAAAGACTAAAATAACTAACCAGTCGGCAAAATCAAGCTAACAAAACCACAAAAAAACACTACCTTTGCAGCCACAAAAAAGATATAAAACAAATAAAATTAGTAAAAAGAGATACAAAAAATGGCAGCAATCAACTTCATTTCGGGCGAGCATCTTTCAAAAACGTATGGAGATAGATTCCTTTTCAATGATTTGAATTTTGGAATTTCACAAGGCGAAAAAGTAGCTTTAGTAGGAAAAAATGGAGCAGGAAAATCGACTCTACTTAAAATATTAGCAAAAATAGTCAATCCTGATAAAGGAGATGTAAGTTTACGTCAAGGTGTTAGAGTAGGTTATTTGGCGCAAGACCCAGATTTGCCACTTAACAAAACGATTTGGGAAGCGATTGTACAGGCTGATAGTCCGACTATTACAGCGATTCGAAATTATGAAAATTCGATTTTGCCTGAAAATATAGAGGATGCCGAAAGAATGGAAAAAGCAATGAACGAAATGGAACGTTTAGATGCTTGGGCGTATGATGCCAAAATAAAAGAAATTACTTCAAAATTAGGGTTAGAAGATACAGAAAAATCAATTGCAAAACTTTCGGGTGGACAAAAAAAGCGTGTTGCTCTTGCAAAACTTCTTTTAGATGAGCCTGATTTGTGGCTTTTGGATGAGCCTACCAACCATTTAGACTTAGCTACTATTGAATGGCTAGAAAATTATTGGGCTTCTTCAAATACGACTTTACTTCTAATTACTCACGATAGATACTTTTTGGATAAAATTTGTAATCGTATTTTTGAATTAGATAACGGTCATATTTATCGTTATGAAGCAAATTATGGACAGTTTTTGGAGTTAAAATCAGAACGAATTGCACAAGCACACACCGAAGCAGACAAAGCGCATCAACTCATGAAAAAAGAATTGGACTGGATTAGAAGACAGCCAAAAGCACGAGGAACAAAGGCAAAATATAGAGTAGAAGCCTTCGATGGCATAAAAGAAAAAGCAAGTACTCGCCCAGAAGGAAACAATATGGATATTCAATTTGGCGCAAAACGTCAAGGAAAAAAAATTATTGAACTTCACGATGTGAGTTTTGAATTTCAAAGTGATAAAAGAAAACAGAAAATTCTTGATGACTTCAATTACAAATTTGTACGAGGAGAACGTATCGGAATTATTGGAAAAAATGGTGCAGGAAAATCTACTTTTCTTTCTCTTTTGACTGGAGCTTTAGAGCCTACACAAGGACATATTGAAAGAGGAGATAATACACATTTTGGTTATTATACTCAAATGCCACCTTCTTTTGATGATTCGATGCGTGTTATTGAGGTCATTCAAGCGATTGGAGAAATGGCGACGGTTTCGGAGGAAACTAAACATCAAGTTTCGGCTTCACAACTTCTTACTCAATTCAATTTTCCACCAGCACAGCAGTATAAAAATGTAGGTACACTTTCTGGAGGAGAAAAAAGACGTTTGCAGCTTTTACAGATTCTGATAAAAATGCCTAATTTCTTGATTCTTGATGAGCCTACCAATGATTTGGATTTGCAAACGCTTTCTGTTTTGGAAGAATTTTTATCTAATTATGGTGGTTGTCTTATTTTGGTTTCTCACGATAGGTATTTCTTAGATAATCTAGTAGAACACCTTTTTGTCTTTGAAGGCGAAGGAAAAATTAGAGATTTTAATGGAAATTATACCGATTATAGAGAAGAAGAAAACGAAAGAATAAAAGAATCTCAAAACAAACCTTCTAATAAAAATGCTCATTCGATTGCACCAGTCAAAACGAATACTTCTGATAAACTTAGTTTCAAAGAAAAACAAGAGTTAGAAAATTTGGATAAAGAAATTGAGAAATTGACCAAACAGAAAGAAGAATTAGTTGCTCTAATGAATAGTGGAGAAACTGATTACGACAAAATTTCAAAATGGAGTGCAGAAATGGAAGTTATTGTAAATACACTTGACGAGAAAGAAATGCGTTGGTTGGAGCTTTCTGAAAGGGAGTAGTCTTATGTAGCTGACAGTTCATTTAAGAATTGATAACTGTCAGCTATTTCATTTTGTGCGCATCTTAAAATGTCATTTTTAGTAGGGAAAAGGCTTACCTTTTCCTAAACTAGCATTTTGAATCGGAAAAAAAACTGTATGGAAGGAAAAAGCTTGCCTACTTGTATCCTACTATTTTTTAAAACCTCGTTACAGACTATAGACTAAATAAATACGAATTACCATCTTATCATCAATTTAATATTTATGTAAGATATGAATTTGAAGGATATTTTGAAGGACTAGGAATGCAACTTTTAATTGTCAGAAAAGAAAGTGCAAAAGAACAAGAAAATATAAAATATGTATTCAATAAAAACAATCTTACTAATTATAATCTTGTTGTAAGTTATCATTTTGGTAAGTAAAATTATCTTACAAAATTCTACGAGCCGTAACAAAATTATCTTGCCAATGCTGCATATAAAAATCATCTTCTACAACGCCCCTAGATGTTGATGTATGAATAAAAAAAACTTTTCCATCTTCTACACGACTAATAAGACCGACATGAGAAATTCTCCCATTATTTTTTTTAGAAGAAAAAAACACTAAATCCCCTTTTTGAAGGTCTTTTTTTGGAACAAATTTTCCCATTTCTGCTTGACCAGTTGTAGTGGGAGGTAAATTTATACCAACACTAGAATACGATTTACAAGTCATTCCAGAACAATCAGTAGCAGGTTTTTTCTTAGGATTTTTGAGAATATGAGGAGTTCCTAATTGCTGACGAGCTGCCCCCACAACTTTTTCAGCCTTTAGTTGAGATTCTTTGTATTTTTCAACTTTGGAAGTAGAACCTGAACTTTGATTTGATGTTTCTACTTTGTTTTTCAAAGTTAAGTTTTCATCTTTGTTTTTATTTTTATCGTTGATAGTTACAATCTTAAAGTTTCCACAACTAGAGAATAAAATAACAGAAACAAGAAACAAAAAAGTAATTTTTAAAATTTTCATAGGATAATTGTTTTTAGTGAGTCTTTGATAGAATAAAGCTACAAAATTCTATTCTAAAACTATTCCAAACTGTTTTTCTCTTTAATGAGTAAAGTAGTGAAATTACAACTATAACAAATCACACAAATATAAATTTATAAGATGTTATAATTTTTAAATTTTTTGTCTTCTATTTTTTCAGAACCTTCCCTAAGGAAAAAATGGTTGTTCTGACACTTTTTACTTTGTTTATCAAATTTTATTGAATTTAAGAGTTTATAAATATAAATTTCTACAAAAATCAGTAAATGACTTTTTTCTAGTTATAATTATTGATTTTGAAATTTCGAAAGAAAGAAGAAAAATGCGTGTGTAAAGTGTTATTTTACTTTTAAATTCAAAGTATTTTTAAAAAAAATACGTATTTAATCATTTTTCAACTTTGACAGTCCTTTCACAAGGCTGTCAATAGTTTTGCAACTAAGCACTTTTACACTAAACTATTGTCAGAGTTATTTTAAAACTACTGACAAAGTTTTTATGAACAAACCCTAAACGAGGACTAGAGTCGTCGTTTACGATATGCTCATTGGGGGCAAGCCCCCAAACCCCCAGAAAGAAAATACAAATACAAAAAAAATACAAAAAAGAAAAATAACAAATACAAATACCAAAAGTATAAAAAACCTAAAATCATACAATACTGGGGGAACA
>PFKD01000409.1:16351-16849 GCA_002784125.1 Flexibacter sp. CG_4_10_14_3_um_filter_32_15 | reverse complement strand
ATGCATACTGTATACATGTTTTTCATTCGAGGTAAAAAACCACAGTGGCTTGTATTGCTATCCTTTGCAGTGATATCTTTCTTGATTTCTTTTGCCGATGCAATCATGTCTTACATCAGTCCGATCTTCATTGAGGCACAGGTAAGTAGCACGTTTATAATGGGGCTTATTTTTGCATTTTCATCTGTTGTCGGCATTATTTGTGACATAGTATTTCCAAAAATATTTACCAATAAATCTCACTTTTTTTTCTTAAAAGTTACGTTACTTTCGGCCATACTGTTTCCAACCACATTTCTATTTTTTCCACAGCATATAATGACACTCTTTCTGGCTATGGCAATATGGGGGGTGTATTTTGAACTCAACATGTTTTCATCATTTCAGTTTGTGAACAGTTACATCCATTTGTCAGAACATACCAAAGCATGGGGAATACTCCAGGCATTTCATTCTGGAGCATATGCACTTGGGCCGTTACTTGCGGTACATCTACTT